>NZ_SCND01000549.1:0-2601 GCF_005503585.1 Pseudomonas sp. 2VD | reverse complement strand
CCTTCGGCCTGGCCGGTACCGCTGTCCACCGCGACCAGTTGTCGGAGCGTGTCGAGGTAGGCCGGGCGTTCGGCTTCGGCCTGGCGCAGCAGCTCGGTGGCTGGCGTGTCGGCAGCGAAGGCGGCGGGCGAAAGCAGGAAGGCGAGGGCGAGCGGCAAGAGGTGGGGCAGGCGGCGGGCGTGCACGGAAGGTCCTCGTCTGGCGGGCGGAGGCGGCGCGGTTGTGCGCCGCGGTATCCGATTGACCTTAGGTCATGAGACGGTTTCCGCCAGCAGCGCCTCGACCTTGCGCCGCAATTCTTCCAGCAGGGCCCGTTCCTCGGCCGAATAGTCGCGCGGTCGGCTGTCGAGTACGCAGACGGTGCCGTACGGGGTGCCGTCGGGCGTATGAACCGGATAGCCAAGGTAGTTGCTCAGGCCGAACTCGACTTCATCCTCGTTGCCGGCCCATTCCGTCTCCTGGCGCGAGTCGCGCACGTGCAACGGGGCGTCGCGGTCGACCACGCGTTCGCAGTAGAGGGGTTGGGCGCCGTCTTCATGGACGCTCTTGCGGCCTTCGGCGCCGATCGGGTAGGTGTCCTCCAGGCGTCCGGCGGAGGCCTCGACGCGCATGTGCCGGGGCAGGGAACGCATGATCAGCACCGACGGCACGTCGAGCCGGCGGGCCAGTGCGTCGATATCCCGGCGCAGGGATTCGAATCGTTCGGAGGATTTCGCCATGCCCGACCTCGCCCATGTCTGGTGGATGAACCGCGACTGTAGCGGCGAAAGGGGGCTTGGCCTAAATACCCTTTGTTGCGCTCCCCCTCGCTCGAGCGCATAAGCGCCCGGCTGTCACCCCTCGGTCGGGCCGGGCAGGTACTCCAGCAGGTCTCCCGGCTGGCACGCTAGGTAGGCGCAGATGGCCTCCAGGGTAGCGAGGCGAATGCCCTTTACCTTGCCCTGCTTGAGCAGCGACAGGTTCTGTTCGGTGATGCCGATGGCCTGGGCCAGGTCCTTGGACCTGGCCTTGCGCAGGGCGAGCATGACATCCAGCCTGATTTCGATGGGCATGGCGGACCTCAGACGAACTGGCGGTTTTCCTCGGCGAGCAGGGCGGCCTTGCGCTGGATGCGCGCGATCACCATCACCGAGGCGGCGGCGAACAGGCTGACCAGTTCCGCCGAACCGAAGCTGAGACTGACGATGCGTTGCCCCTGGGGTTGGAGGAAGGTGACCCAGACCGTCAGCAGCGGTTCCAGCAGGAAGTTCGCCAGCACCCAGCAAGCCAGGCACAGGCCGACCTTGCCGAGCAGCGCCGCGGCGTCTTCGCAGAAATACTCGCCGCGCCCGTAGTGCTGGAACAGCCTTCGCAGCGCCTGCAGTCCACTGGCCAGGACCAGCAGCGGCAGGCTCGACAGGAGGATGCCGCCGAGGGCCTGCCAGAGCGGCATGTCCCGCGCCACAACGCCGAGGTCGCCGGCGACACCGGTGGCGGTGAGGGCGAAGCCGAGGCCGTGCTCGCTGGCGAGGTCGGGGAAGATCCAGCACGCGGCGTTGAGCAGCAGCATGCCGGCGATCAACAGCAGGGTCAGGGTAGCCATCAGGCGGCTGTAGCCGGCCAGGCGGTCGCTTGTCATCGGGGAGACTCCTTGGGAAGTGGGCGGGACCCTCGGAAACGAGGGAAACCGGAGTGATCATAATTCAATAATAAATTATCGCAAAACGATAATTTTAGATCGCTGCATCCGACCTGGAGCGCTCCGCAAAATCCCCTCCGTGCCCGCCGGGGGGCACGGAGGGGAAGCGTCCTACTTCTGCAGCAACTGGACGTTGTCGATGAACATCGACTCCTGCTGGTTGCCGCTGAGGATCATCAGTTCAGCACGCTTGATCGGCCCCTTCGGCAATTGCACCTGGCCGTGCAGGCTGGCCCAGCGGCCATTCTCGACCACCTTGTAGCCCAGGGGCAGGTATTCGCCGGGCCGACCCTGGCTTTCCAGGTAGAGGTAGGCATAGGTCATGGCCTGCGAGCCGCGACCGTCGCCGACCCGTACGTCCGCGCTGAACGCGTAGGTCCGGCCTGCTTCCAGGTTGCCCAGCAGGCTGGTGCTCGCGCCGGTGCCGGCGTAGCGCCGCTGGTAGGCTTCCAGGGCCAGCCGCCCGGCGCTGGCGACGCGCGTGGCGCGGGTGCTGGCATGCACGCCGCTCCAGCCGCCGATGCCGCTCTCGAAGTCGTAGGCGATGCGTTTTGGCGCCGGCGGTACGCTCGGCGGCGCGGCCTGCGCTTCCTGCAGGTTCATCTCGTCGACCAGCAGGCTGGCGCCGCTGTCGCTCCAGACCGCCACGTAGAGGTTGCGCTGGTCGGCGGCGGGACGGTAGTCGAAGGTCTTCTCCAGGCGACTGAACTCGTTGCCGCTGACCGACAGTTCGACGCTCTGCGCCGGGTTGTAGGCCAGGGCGCCATCGGCGCGTTCGCTGAGCAGCGCCATGCGCACGGTTTCACGGGTATTGGCGGCCTTGAGCATGACCTTGCCGCTCAGCCGGTAGCCGCTGCCGGCGCGCAGGGGGGCAATGGGGCGGACCAGCAGATCGAAGCCACGCACGTCGACCAGCAAGGCAT
>NZ_SCND01000054.1:0-23869 GCF_005503585.1 Pseudomonas sp. 2VD | reverse complement strand
ATGCCGAGCAGCCAGGCCCCGCCGGCACGGGCGGACGGCTTGCGGCGCACTGGCGCGGTCTGCGCCTCGACTTCGGGGAAACGCTCGGGAAAACTCCGCTGCGGGTCGCAGAATGCCCAGCGCAGCGGGCCGCAGGTCTGCCCGGCAAGCGCCTGCAGGATCGCTCCGGCGACTTGCGCCTGGCCGTCCTGGCGAGGCTCGCAGCCCTCCGCCCACTCCAGCAGGCGCACGCCCTGGGCATCGACCTCGAGCACCAGGTGGACTGCCGCGATGCCCTCGTCGAGCAACACCAGGTCGGCCTGCAACGGATCGCTGCCAAGCGCCACCCGGCCCTCTCCAAGCGAGACTTCGGCGCCCTGGTTCAGCCCGCTGTAGAAGCGGATCTTCCAGGCCATGCTAATTCCCGCGCTCCGCGCCGACGCACCAGGCGCCGTCCTTGGGACAGGCGCCGTCGGTCACCCGCCAGCCCTCCTGCGCACCCATCCGGCAGGGCGTGAGGAACGAACCCTGCCCGGCCTGGCGCAAGCGCTCCTGTTCGGCCCTGGCCGGCGCCAGCGCCTGGCAGCGGGCGCTACCGAGCAGCTTGCGCAACGACAGGCTCTGGTTCGACAACTCGTCGATTTCAAGCAGGCCGCCGCGCAGGTCGCGACGGTTGTTCAGCGCCAGGTAATGGCCGACGCCATCGTCGATCAGCCGAGGCTCGATGAGGAACAGCCGCACCGAGCGGCGCACGGTGTCCGCGGTAGTGCGGAACAGCGCGCCGAGATAGGGAATGTCGCCGAGCCAGGGTACCTTGCGCTGGCTCTGGCTCAGTTCGTCGCGGTAGATGCCGCCGATCAGCAGGCTCTGGCCATGGCCCACGCGGGCGATGGTATCGATCACCGTGCGGTTGATCGTGGGGATCTTGTCCAGGCCGGCGCTGTTGGGTTTCTGGCTGCCGTCCTCGATGTGCAGGCTGAGGCTGATCTCCGGCGTATCGCCGAGAGTCACCACTCGCGGCGTCATTTTCAGCATGGTGCCGTAGGTAATCGCCTTCAGCTCGGCCACCCGCTCGCCCGTGACCCGCACATAGTAGGTTTCGCTCTGGTCGAGCACCGCCTGGGTATTCTCCTGGGTCAGCAGGGTCGGCCGGGATCCGATCTGCGCCTGCCCCTGGCTCTGCAACAGGGTGACCTTGGCCAGCAGGAAATCCAGCCCGCGACTGTCCACCAGGCTGCCGACCGCCCCGTTACCGGCGCCGCCGCCCTCCTCGCTATCCTGGCCGGTGGTGCGGATCTGGATCGACTTGTTGTTGCCCAGGCGAATCCCGGCGCTCCAGTCGACGCCCAGCTGGGCGAGGTTCTCGGCATTGATGTCGATGATCGACAAGCCGACCTCGATCCGCGCCGAGGGCCGGTCGAGGGCTTCGATCAGGCGGCGATACATGGGCAACCGGTCCTTGTGGTCGCGCACCACCACCGCGTTCAGCGACGGTTCCGCCTGGACCACCGCATGGCTCGATTGCGGTCCCGGGCGCAGCTTGCCCGGCTCGTCCCCCACCGCAACCACGTTGGCATCGCTGAGCACCCGCGAGAGGATGCTGGCGATGCCCGGCGCCTCGATCTCGTCGTCGCGGTACTCGATCTTGCGGTCCTCGGCGACCGCATAGCGCAGCGGGAAGATCTCCACGCTGAGGTCGCCGGTCTTTTCGCTGCGCAGGGTGTATTGCTGCTCCAGCACCTGGGCGGTCTGCTCGACCAGTTCGAGATAGCGCCCCGGACCGGACACGTGCACCAGCCGCCCGGAAGGGTCGGCACGCCAGCCGAAGCGCGGTTCCCAGATGCCGGCGGCGGTCAGCGCGCGCTTCAGCTCGGCCTCGCCGACCTGCTCCAGCCTCACCAGCCGCGATTGCATCTCGGTGGTCTTGAATACGTACAGCACGGTGCCGTCGTAGTACCAGCCGAGGTTGTAGAGGGAGGCCATCAACTGCAGGAAGGCCTGCGGGCTTTCCAGATCGAAGCGACCGCTGACCTGGTCGTTGACCTTGTCGCTGACGATCACCGAGGCATCGTAGTTGGCGCCGAAGTTGGCCAGCACGTCGCGCAGGCTTTCGCCCTGCGCCACATAGTCGTAAGGCAGGCTGGGCCAGTCCAGCGGCTGCGCGCGCAAGACCGCGCCAGGCAGCAGCGCCAGCAGTCCGCCGATCAGCAGGCGGCGCATCAGGGACGCCACACCGGAACCTGCGGCGGCAACCCGCGGGGCAGCGGCTCCAGCTCCGGCGCCAGCGCCTCGAGCAGCCCCACCTGGGCGGCCAGGGCCCGTTCGAGTCGCTCGGGATCGAGGCCGTCGAGGCCCAGCCGCGCCTGCAACAGCAGGCGCCCGTCCGCATCCAGGACGATGGCCTGGGGATAGCGCCGGCTCCAACTGGCGACCCGCGACAACAGCGCCCGCAGCAACCCCTGCTGGTCGCGCTGCGGGTCCAGGGGGGCGTGCTCCAGCGGGCTTTCCAGCAGCAGGTCGTCGCCCTGGCGCAGCAACAGGACGCTCTGCCCGTCGATGCGCAGGTGGTACGAACCCGTCCGATCGGCAACAAAGGGCCCTTGGCCCAGGCGAGTGGCCAATCCGCTCAACAGATGATCCATGATTCCTCGGTAGGGCCGGCTTTCGCCGGCCGCTCAGCTCTGCCAGTAGAAGTGATCCTGTGCCTGGCACAGGTTGCGTTCGTGCAGCCAGGCCTGGACGGCGTCCGCCGCGCCGACGTCGTCGTCCAGCCGGCAGAGAGGTTGCCAGAGGCATTCGAGGACCTCGGGGATCGGCTCGAAGCCGGCCAGCCCGCCGCTGGCGAGCAGCGTCGCCATGCCCCGCTGCCAGTTCGGCCATGCGCTCTTCGCCAATGCCGAAGCCGTCTCCAGCTTGCCGGCCAGTTCGGCCACCTGTTCCTGGGTGCGCGCCTGGCACTTGGCGACCCTGGCCAGTTCCTCGCGGGCCTGCTCCGGCTCCAGCTCGGCCACGCGGGACCAGAATTCGGACTTGATTCGCAGTTGCCGGGACTGGGTCTCCAGCTCCACCAGCGACAGGCGCCAGCCGGGGATCGCCTGGTCGAGCAGGCTTTCCCACCAGCCATAGACCGGCAGCAGGACCCAATCGATCATCGACTGCGGCACGGCGAGGTTGACCCGGTCGCCCAGTTCGGCGCACCAGCCGTCGTCGTCCTGCGCCGCGCAGAGGAGAATCTGCCGCACCTCTTCGCGCCCCAGTGCCAGGCCGCGCGCCAGGCGCTGCTGCAACCATTCGCAGCGGAACAGTTGCTCCAGCCGCAGGCGCGGCAGCATCCGCTGCAGCAACGCCAGTTGCCGCGCACTGATGATTCCGGACTCACGATACAAACTGCTCGATGCGTAACCCGGCACCCGACCCCGCGAGCGGGCGTCCGAGCCCACCACGGATACCCGCCTGCCGGCGAACACCGCTTCTCGGGAGTACTGCTTATCGTCTTCCTGCTCCATTCTCTGCCTTGGCTTCCTCACTACATTGCGCGCTCGTCAGAGCCTGCAATTTGGGCCGATTCTACTCATGCAGCCGCTACCGGGCTTTCAAAAAACGTCAGTTATTTTTAGCCCGGCATTCGTCCTTCCCCTGCCGCGAGCGGCTCGGTGTGCAGCCGAAACGGCGGCGATAGCTCTGGGTGAAATAGGACTGGCTGGAAAAGCCCGCCTCCATGGCGATGTCGACGATGCTCATGTCGCTGTTGAGCAGCAACTGATGGGCATAGAGGATTCTCCGCTCGCTGATCCAGGCGCGCGGCGAAACCCCGTAGACACTGCCGAACAGCTCCTTGAAGGTGGTCAGCCCCATGCCGAACTCGCGGGAGAAGTCGGACAGCTTCCACTCGTTGAGGTAGTGCTTCTCCATGAATAGCTGCAGACGCTCGACATGCCGGTTGCTCAGTTGCCGCAGGACCGACATCAGCAGCGGCCCCTGCGGACTGAACGCGAAGAGCATCAGCAACTCCTCGATCTTCAGGCAGGCGAGCATCGGCGGATGCTCATGCACAAGCAATTCCTTCAACCCCTTGACGCAACCGGCCAGCAGAGGCGTGGCAGCGAACGCGATGATGCCCGGCACGGGCTCGTCGCAACGCTCGACTTCGCTCAACAGCGCGCCGAAGCGCTGGACGAAGCCTTGTAGAAACTGGGCAGATAATGGAATCCAGAGTATTCGGCTGTCCTTTCCCTTGGTACTTACGACATAGCTTCCGCGGCGGACGAAAAGCAACTCGCCAGGCGCCAGGCAAAAAGTGGAATCGATGTCCTGGACGGTCAGTTCGCCCTCGAGCAGAACATATACGCCCTCTTCCTTGTTTACCCTGTATTCGAAAGTTGGAATGTTCCAATGACAAGACGTTATCTGCTTTCGGCCAAGAGATTTGGCTCCTTGCATATTATAAGAACCCCAACACTTCCCGTCGTACCTTGAATGCCCCGCCTAGCGGAGAGGCATGAATACGCTCCGTTTTATTGATTTTCAAAGCCATGAGCACGGAGTCGATTTTATAATAATCAGGATTATCCGACGTGCGCTGATTCGCAGAGCGAGTCGGCTTCCGCCAATTAATCCAGCCTTCTTTAGAAGCGGAACAAAAGTACCAGTTTTATTATTCGAGGCCTTCCCTGACAACGAACGAGACTTGCACTTCTTTAATCTCCATACGCACTTTCCGAAACAGCAGGCAATGTATCAATCGTTGCCAGATCTTTCTTCCGGGCGAGCGGCCGTACAATTCGGAAAACAGTCGCGCCGAACCAGCCGGACCCGCTCATCGACGCCCGCCGCCACCCGCTGCCAGGCGCTCGCCTGGACCGCCGCGACGCCCACCCAGGAAAGCTCGGTGCGTAGGTACAATGCCTCGCCCTCCAACCTGTCGACCTCCAGATCGAACGCATAGCGCAACGGCAACCCGGACACCCGGTAGCGCCGCTCGGCAATCGTTTGCATCCCTCCCTGAACGACGGCATACAGGCGCAGCCTGAGTTGCGCCTGGCGCGCCTGCAGGGAAACGCCGCCCACCGAACCGCCCACCGTCACCTTCGGCGACATCGGCGCGGGCTGGCTGACGCAACCGCCGAGCAGCAACGCCAGCGGCAACAGCATCCAGCACCTCACCTGCGCCGGACCGTGCGCGCCTCCAGCGGCGTGCCGTCGCCGTCGGCGAGGCGCTGCAAGGCCTGCTCGCTGCGCGGATCGCCAGCCACGTTGCGCGCCAGCCAGCGCGCCAGCCCGGCCACACTGGAACGGTCGTCGCCGCGAACGGCCGTGCGGGTCACCGAACGCCCCTCGAAATGCCCCACCGTCTCGGCTCCTGCGTCTTGGGACGGCTGCACCGGCGAAATCGATTCGATTTTCATGGGGCCACTCAAACCCTCATGCCGACCGCAGCGACCGCCTCGCGATCGCTGTCGCACGGCAGCAGGCGTTGCCAGAACTCGGCGTGGTCGAGCAGGTTGGCCAGGGTCGCCTCGAAGCATTCGAGGGTCAGTTGCGCTGCGAGAATCTGCGCATACAACTGGACCTTGCCGGTCAGCTCGTCGAAGCCGAAATGCAGATCGAAACGGTGCCAATGGCGGTTGAAGCTGGCGAGCTGGCGAAAGATCCCCTCACCCAGCACATCGATGCCCGCCACATCGGCCTCCAGCAACAGACGCTCGCGCTCGGCGAGCAGCAACAGGGTGACGCCCACCTGTTCGTCGAACAGCAGGCTCGCCATGCCCTCTTCGTCGAGGGACAGGGAAGGCAAACCGATACGGCCTGCGAACTCGGCAAGCAGTCGGTTGACCTTGCTCGTTAAATCCATGGGGGCGCCTCCTAAAGCTCAGCGCATGCTAGCACCGGGCTATGCATCGCTTTTGTCACTGAGAGACTTTTCTTTTAAGAAAAAAGCCACATCGCTGTGGCCTTTTTCCTCCCGCGCGGAGACGGCTCAGACCACTCCGGCCGCCGCACGCCAGGCCTGGTTATGGCTCTGGGTGTACTGCTGGATGAGCTGCAGGACGTCCTTCATGAAGCCGGCATCGAAGCTCATCTGGTCCTCGACCTTCTGCTTCTGGCTCTGCCCGATGGTGGCGTTGACCTCCTCTTCCCGGGCGCTCGCCTGCGACTCGCCCTGGCGCACCTGGACCGAGGCGTTGGCCATCTGGACGAAGGACTGGATCACCGTGTTGGCCACCTGCAGGGCGCCGTTGCGGCTCTCGAAGGCACGGCCCGCCGCGCGCAACGCCACACTGTCCTGCGCCTGGTCCGCCGCCCAGACCTTGCCGACGATCTTGCGATCCTCATCGGAGGTCTTGCCCAGCGCCTGCATCTTCGCGTCGATCAGTTCGTTGCGCCCATCGATGTTCTTCTGCAGGGTCTTCTCCTGGCTGATGGCCTTGCCGTTCTTCAACGCGCCGAGACTGCCGACCACTGCCGAGGCCAACGCGCCGACGCCGGCGATCACCGCCATGGCGATCATCAGCGTGGCGCCGCTGCGCATCTCGTCCACCTGCGCCTTCTGCGCGTGGATGATCGCCTGGTTCTCGTTGTCGCGCTGGAGTACACCCAGCTCGCGCGCCTTCTGCGCGATGCGGAAGAGAATCAGCAGAAGCTCCACGCTGCTGTCCAGCTCGCTGCCGGCCGCTTCCATACGCACCGGGTCGAGCGCCTGACGCGGAGCGTTCAGTTCGACCCGGTCGGCCCGCGCGGCCGGCACCTGCGGCAGCTCCGCAGCCGCTTGCGGCGTGCCGACGGAACGCCCGGCGGCGCCGGGAGCGATCGGCTCGGAGGGGATCGCGGCCTGGGTAGCCGCCAGGGAATATTGCGTATCGATCATGTGACGCCTCCTCAGATCGCTGCCGGTCGGCTGGACAGGTTGTGCAGGGTTTCACCCTTGGCCTGGAGCATGGCGAAGATCCGCTCCATGATTTCCTGGAATGCTTCCAGCATGCGGCTCAGCTCTTCCTTCAGGCGCTCGATCACGCCCTGCAGGGTGGTCAGGTCGGCACGCGATTCCTGCACGTCGGCCTGGCGGTTCGCGGCCTTCGCCTGGAATCCCGAATGAGTGGCCTGGGCCGCGCCGTTGGCGACGTCCAGGGTCAGGTCGGAAACCTGCACGCCGAGTTTCAGCGAGTGCGACAGCGATTGGCCGGCCAAACTGCCGAACTTGCCGCCCAGGTCGGCGACCTTGCTCGCCAGGCTGGCGGTCATCTCGGCCGCCTTGCCGCCGATCTTCGCGCCCAGCTTGGCCAGCCCGCCGACCGCTGAGCCGCCGAAGCTGACCACCGCCGCCAGCAGCGCGACGGCGATCTCGATACCCATCAGTGCCGGGCCGAGCTTTTCCATCACTTCCTTGCTGATCAATCCGTCCGCGGCTGCCTGCTGTACCGACTGGGAGACCACTCCCATGACACCGCCCGCGATCATCAGTGCACCCGCGGCCGCGCCGACGCCGGTTGCCACCATGATTGCGCCGACGATGATCGAAGCTATTGCACTGATCCAACCAAAGATTTTGGCTGCCAGACCGGACTTCTGGGCTTCTTTCGCGGCTTCTTCCGATTCCCTGATCTTCTGCTGGTTGTCTTCCATCTTCTGCAGGTTCTGCTTTCGCGCCTGCTCGATTTCGGTCAGCTTGAGTTTCTTCTGCTGGTTCTCGACTTCGCCGGTGATTTTCGCCAGCTCGATCTCGAACGCCTGCGGCGACATCAGGCCGGCGGACAACAGCGTCGAAGCGCCGGCCAGCACAACCTGCCGCGCCAGTCCGGCATCCTCGCCCACTGCTTGCACCAGGCTGGCGATCTCCGCACGATTGGCGACCTCCAGGCGCTGCTGGCTGGCTGCGGACGGCGGCGTCAGCGCCACCCCCGTGCCGCTCGCGGAAGCCGCGGCCGGCGCCGCCAGGCGCTCCACCCGCAGACTCTCGACATCCCTCGCGACCGGCCTGCCGAGCGCCGGGATATCCCCGGCGTCGGCCACCCCGTAGGGCAGTCCGGTGCGTTCAAGCGTTATCGGATTCATATGTTCGATCCTTTCTCGCGGTTACGGCTTCCAACATGGCGCCGGCACGCGCGGCCAGGGCCTCGTGCGCCGGCTGTGCCGCGGCCAGGGCCCGGGCCGAGTAGAAGCCACTCTCGGCTCCGTCGAGATCACCCAGTTGCAGGTGGCACTCGGCGGCATGGAAGGGAAAGCGCGGCTCGTTGATGTCCATCAGCGCGCCGTAGCTGTAGCTCTGCAGGGCCTGTTCATAGAGACCGAGGGACTGGCGGCAGGCGCCCAGGCCGAGAAAGTAGCGGGCGTCGTAGTGGTCGAGCATGCACAGTGCCTGGAAGATCTTCTGCGCGTCGTCCCACTTGCCCGCCTGGTACTGGTTGAAGCCCAGCGCATAGAGCTGCTCCAGGGTGTCCTCGCTGAGTCCGCGAAGCATCGCCAGGGTGCCGCCGTCGCGCAGGAAGGCCTCCAGCGCCTGTTGCTGGTCGGTGTCGGAAGGGGTCGCTTGCTGGTTCATGGATACCTCTAGATCGCGCTGAGAATGTCGCGCAGGACGCTGTCGTATTTCTGGATGAAGCGGTTGAGCGCCTCGACCGCCGAGTTGTAGCGGGAGCTGGTGTCGTTGAGCAGGGTGGTCTTCTCGTTGACCTTGTCGTTCAGCGGACGCGAGCGGTCGCTCACCGTGGTGGCGAAATTGCCGACCGGGTTGTTGTCCTTCTCGAAGGGGTACTCATCCTTGAGGCCCTTGAGTTCCCCGCTCTGCTTCGGCGAGCCGCTGAGAAAATCCTTGATCGACAGCTTGCCGCTGAAGGTATCCAGATTGCTCAGCAACGCATACTCGGGGCTGTCCTTCCACCTGGGATCGCCGACGGCATAGCCATAGAGCGTGGGGTCGACCAGATCGATACCGCCAGCGTCGATCCTGATGCCCTGCTTGGCCGACAGCGCGGCGTTGATCTGCGACTGGATCACGCTGTAGACCTTCAACTCCGCGGTCAGCGCCTTGAGCTCGTCGAGCAGCGCCTTGCGCTTGCCGTCCTGGGTCTGCAGGACATCCTTGTAGACACCGATGACATCCTCGTCGAGACGGCCGTGCAGGCTGAAATAGGCCGACACCAGGAACTCGCGCAAATCCCACTGCGCACCGGGCTGCCGACGTGCCGGCAGGACTTCGCGGAGTACCTCGAGGCCCTGCCCCGGAGGCGCGGACGGATTGGCCGCGAGCAACCAGGCGAGCGCCTTGAGCACTTGCGCCTCGCTCAGCGGCTGGCCGGCGTGGGCCAGCACGATCCGCTCGCTGCGCAACAAGGCCAGCAGTTCCTCCTGCTCGGCACTGGCAGGCGCCGCCGGCGCGGCCAGGAGTTCGTCCAGGAACAGCTCGCGACCGGCATTAAAGTTTCTGACTTCCATCGTGATTCCTCAGATCAACAAGCCACGCATCGGCGTCGGACGCCGCGGCCGGGTACCCTGCTCGCCCTGCGTCGGCTGGGAACTGCGCATGCGCCGCAGTTCGGCCAGCAGCTCCTCTTCGGCGGCTCGCGCCAGCTCTCGCTCCGGCGCCAGGAACAGCAGCTCGCCGGCGTCCGCGGCAAGCCCCAGGCCTTGCCACATTTCCGCCAGCAGGCGGCCGCGTTCCTCGCTGTCGCGAATCGCCAGTTCGGCGGCCTGGACGGTCGCCCGCAGGGTGTCTTCGGTGTATTCGTTCATGTCGCCCATGGTAGGGATCGACGTCGCCGGAGCCTGTCAGGCACGGTCGGGTTTTTGTCGTTTTCGCAGGCTTCGCTGCGTCACCACCCGCCCGGCCTCCAGCTCGAACCAGCCGTCGGCGGGCTCGGCGGCGCCGGTCCAGCGGCGATAGAAGCGCGCCATGCGCTCGCCAGGCAGCGGGCTGCCGGCCAGCGCCAGGACCTTGCCGTAGAGACGCTGGCGCGGCCCCAGCGTATCGAGCGTGGCCTCCGCCAGCAGGTACAGCGCGGCGAATGGATTGGCCAATCCGCTGCGCGCCTGCCGCCGACGCAACATCACGATCCAGACCCGCTCGCCGTCGCAGCGCCAGGCCAGTTCGCAGCCATGGGCCAGGACCTGCCAACCGAGCGCGATCGAGGTGTCGCGCAGGCAATGCGGACGCACCGCCAGGCCGCGGGCGAGAAACCAGGGAATCAGCGGATCGGCGCTCACAACACGATCCTGCCAAGCGGCTGGATGTTGATCTGCTGGGTCAGCTCCTGGTAGGACAGCACCGGCAGCCCGGCATAGTCGCTCTCCACCAGCTTGCGCACGTAGCGGCGGATATCCATGGAAACGATCAGCACCGGCCGGTTCTGCATCTGCGCGAGATCGCCGACGGTCTGCCGCACGCGCTCGAGGAAGGCCTGGGTTATCGCCGGGTCGAGGGCCAGGTAGCTGCCGGCGCTGGTCTGGCGGATCCCACCGCGGATCTGCTCCTCCACCGCCTGGTCCAGCAGGTAGGCGGGAAGGATATTGTTGCCGCTGGAGTACTTGTAGCAGATGTAGCGCTTGAGGCTGCTGCGGATGTACTCGGTGAGCTGCACCACGTCCTTCTCCTTCTGCCCCCACTCCACCATCGCCTCGAGGATCGCCCGCATGTTGCGGATCGAGATGTCCTCGCCGACCAGGCGCTGGAGAATCTCGGTCATCCGCTGCAGGGGAACGATCCGCTGCGCCTCCTTCACCAGCTCGCCGTAACCCTGCTCCATCTGCTCCAGCAGGTAGCGCGTCTCCTGGATGCCGATGAAATCCTCGGCGTACTCCCGCAGCACATGGGACAGGTGCCAGGTGAGCACCTGCTCCAGGCCCAGGCAGGCACAGCCGGAACGCTCCAGGCGATCCTGATGCGCCTGCTCCACCCAGCTCGCTTCCTCTCCCGGCACCTGCAGCTCCGCCGGCTCGTGGGGGACCGCGAGCAATTCCAGCTGCGCGGCGCGTTCGCGCACCAGCAACCAGCCCGGCCGCAGGCATCCGCGCGCGACCGGGACCTCCTGTAGCTGCACCAGGTATTCGCCATCGCCCATCGCTTCGTTGAAGCGCAAGTGGATACCCGGGAACGGCACGCCGAAATCCAGGTACAGCGCGCGTCGTACCCGCACCAGTTCCTCGTTCAGCGACATCGCCTCCAGACGTTCCTGGAGGCTGGCATCGACGTCGATCAGCAACGGCACGGTGAGGGCGAATTCTTCCTGCTCGGCGAGACGCCCGGCCTTCGGCTTGCCGCCGCCAGCCTTGCCGCGCGCCTTGGCCGATGGCGCTCCGGCGCCCTGCGCGAGCAGCGCCGGCAGGTCGCGGGAACCGGCGCTGGCCTGGAGCCGCTGGCGCCAGAGCATGAAGTAGCCGCCGCCGCCGACCAGCAGCGCGAGAGCCAGGAAGGTCAGGGTCGGGAAACCGGGAATCAGGCCGAACAGCACCAGCAACAGGCCGCCGATCAGCAGCGCCTTGGGCTGCGCCACCACCTGTTCGCCGATGTCGCTGCCGAGGTCCGCCGATTCGTCGGAAGACACCCGCGTGACGATGATCCCGGCGGTGATGGCGATCAGCAACGCCGGCACCTGCGAGACCATGCCATCGCCGACGGTCAGCACCGCGTACAGTTGCAGCGCGTCGGCGGTGCTCAGGCCCTTCTGCGTGACGCCGATGGCGATGCCGCCGAGGATGTTGACGACGATAATGATCAGCCCGGCGATGGCGTCGCCCTTGACGAATTTCATCGCGCCGTCCATAGAGCCGAACATCTGGCTTTCCTTTTCGATCACCGCGCGCCGCGCCCGCGCCTCGTTGACATCGATCACGCCGGCACGCATGTCGCCGTCGATGCTCATCTGCTTGCCCGGCATGGCATCCAGGGAAAAGCGCGCGCTGACCTCGGCGACCCGCTCGGCACCCTTGGTGATCACCAGGAACTGCACGATGGTGATGATCAGGAAGATGATGATGCCCACCACCAGGTTGCCGCCGACCACGAAGCTGCCGAAGGTGTTGACGATCTGCCCCGCGTCGGCCTGCAGCAGGATCATCCGCGTGGTGCTCACCGACAGCGCCAGGCGGAACAGCGTGGTGATCAGCAGCACTGCCGGGAACACCGAGAACTGCAACGGCGAGCCGATGTACACCGACATCATCAGCAGGACCACGGAGATGGTGATGTTGACGGCGATGAGGATGTCCAGCAGCAGCGGTGGCAACGGCAGCACCATCATGAACACCACCGCCAGCAGCAACACCACCAGCAGGATGTCCTTGCGCTCGCCGACCCGGCCGAGAAGCCCGCTCAGGTCGTTCATTCCCGCGCCTCCAGCTCCAGCGCCCGGGCGTGCGCGGCACGCGCCGCGTCGAGACGCCCGGCGAGCTGTTCGGCACGGCTCAGGCAACGCCACAGACCGGGCTCCTCCTCGCCATCCTCCTGCAACTGCCGGCACAGGCGCACGGCGGGCTCGCCGAGGCCTTGCTGGAGCAACGCCAGGAGCAAGGCGCGGCGCCCGTCGCGGCGCTCCGGCGCAACGCTCAGCAAGGCCTCCAGCAACACCTGGGCGCGTCGCGGCTGGCCGCATTGCAGGTGCAGCCAGCCCAGCATCAGCAACAGGCGCTGTTGCGTCGGTTTCAACGTCATCGATTCATACCTTGTGCAACAGGTTCAGGGCCATTTGCAGCAGTCGCTCGTCTTCGTCGCGCTCGCCGAGCAGGCAGGCCGCAGCCTGCAGGGCTGGCTGGCCGGGCAGCGTGAGGGCCAGGCGGAGATCGCGCAGCGCCTGGCGGAAGTCGCCGGGGCGCAGCAGGCCGTGGAACTCCAGCTGGGGCCGGGCGTAGTCGAACAGGCGCTGTTGCGCCTGCTGCGCGGGATACAGGCTGGCGACGTGGGTCTCGACCGGCCGGCCGTCGGGCGCCAGTAGATGGCGCTCCGGCAGGGGCGGCGCGAACGGCTCGGCATGCGCCAGGTCGAGTCGTTCGATGCCGATGTGCCAGGCACCGACCCGGCTCATGCGGCGAGCACTTCGCTGCGCGCCGAGCGCAGCGCCTGCAAGGCCTGGTGCAGCGTCGGGATGCCGACCTGCCGGGCTTCCAGGGTGATGCACAGCAGCAGGCGCGATTCGCCGCTCCAGGCGCAACGCAGCGGCAGGCTCCCGGCCGCGCGCGCATGGCACAGGCGCAACGCCCGCAGCGTTCCGCGATAGGCCTGGTGCCAGGCCAGGTCACAGGCCAGCCAGAGCGACAACTGTTCGCCATGGCGTTCCAGCTGCAAGGTGCCGCTGTCCTCGAAATCCAGTTGCACCACGCGCGCCAGCGGCGCCGGTACGCTCACCCGCAGGTCCTGGCAGAACTGCGCGACGGCCAGCTCAACCCAGTCCATGCTGCTGCTCCTCTTCGCGCTCGATCGCCAGGTCGAGTGCCATCTGGCAGGCATTCAAAAGATTCTGGCGCTGCTCGTCGTCGCCGAACACTTCGACCGGCAACAGGCGGTAGAGACGCTTCAGTTCGCGGAAGAAATGGATCTGCCGGGCGACGTCGGCCAGCGGCAACGGCTCGAGCAACGCCTGCACCTCGGCGACGCCGACCCAGCGCTTCTCGAGCAAGGCGATGACTGCGCCGGTCAATTCAGAAGGCCCGTATGCCATGGCCCCGCTCCCCTGTCACCAGCACCTGCCAGAGCGCCCCCACCTGCTCCGCCAGGCCGCCGAGCACGCGCAGCTTGTGCATGTCGCTCATGACCCGCTCCAGCTTCACCGGATCGAGCCGGCTCGACTGACTGTCCAGGTCGGCGCTCAGGGCTTTCTGCAGGAAGGCCACGACCCGCTCCAGCGGCGTCGCGGCGAAGCGCGCCTGGATGTCCTGCCAGGCCGCCGACAGGCCCCGGTAGTCGAGTACCGCGTCACGGTAGGTATCGCGCAGCGCCTGGATATCGCCGACACCGGCGGCGGAAGCCTCGGCGGCCAGCGGCTCGATGCGCAGGCCGAGTTCGATCTCCAGGCCCTGCTCGTCGGCCATCCGCAGCAACGCCTGGTCGACCAGCGCCAGCATCGCCCGCGCCTCCGGCCGCCCGGCCAGGACGTCGCGCGCCCGCGACAGCGCCAGGAAGCGCTGGCTGATCTCGCTGGAGAAGCCCTCCAGGTAAGCACTGAGCTGCGCCAGGCTGCTCAGTTGGCCGCTGCCCAGGTGGGCGATCAGCGCCTCGAGCTTCTGCTGGCTTTCCAGGTCCGGAATGCGCTTCCAGTACTCCTGCAGCATGGCCTGGACTTCGCTCAGGCGCGCATGGGCGTCGCTCAGGCGGCGCTTGGCCAGGGATTTCTCGGCGCGCTCAGAAAAGGCGAAGGTCAGCTCTTCCGCGGCATCGGCCAGCGACTGCGAAACGGAAACGTAGTGGACGCGCTCGCCCTGAAAGCTGCCGCCAGCCTGCTGCGCGGGGGCGTTGGCCGCTTCCCGCGGCGCGAGGGGCGCGGCGGAGGAACTCTGGAGGATGTCCATCGTGGCTGTGGTTCCTGGTCTGCAAAGGCGGCGCAGTATAGGAACCGGCCCGGTGCCGCCGATGCCAATATCGGCCGGTTTTTTTTAGCCGCGGCGGCAACCGATTTCTAAAAACTCCCGGCTGGCACTGAAATTCGTCGCGCGAGGCTTTCTCTATAGTGCGCGCCGACTCCAGCCGAACCGATCCGCCATGCCCGCGCCTCTCTCTCCTCTCATCGTCCGGATGCGCCACGCCATCGAAGGCTGCCGGCCGATCCAGATCCGCGGGCGGGTCACCCAGGTCACCGGAACCCTGCTCAAGGCCGTGGTGCCCGGCGTGCGCATCGGCGAACTCTGCCAGTTGCGCAATCCCGACCAGAGCCTGGCGCTGCTCGCCGAGGTCATCGGCTTCCAGCAGCACCAGGCGCTGCTCACCCCGCTCGGCGAGATGCTCGGGGTTTCCTCCAACACCGAAGTCAGCCCTACCGGCGGCATGCATCGCGTGGCGGTCGGAGAGCACCTGCTCGGGCAGGTGCTCGACGGCCTCGGCCGCCCCTTCGACGGCAGCCCGCCGGCCGAGCCGGCGGCCTGGTATCCGGTCTACCGGGATGCCCCGCAACCGATGAGCCGGCGCCTGATAGAGCGGCCGCTATCGCTGGGTGTGCGCGCCATCGACGGCCTGCTGACCTGCGGCGAAGGCCAGCGCATGGGCATCTTCGCTGCCGCCGGCGGCGGCAAGAGCACCCTGCTGGCCAGCCTGGTGCGCAATGCCGAGGTGGATGTGACGGTACTCGCCCTGGTCGGCGAACGCGGTCGCGAAGTCCGCGAGTTCATCGAAAGCGACCTCGGCGAACAGGGGCTGCGCCGCTCGGTGCTGGTGGTCGCCACTTCCGACCGACCGGCGATGGAGCGCGCCAAGGCCGGTTTCGTCGCCACCAGCATCGCCGAGTATTTCCGCGACCAGGGACGCCGCGTCCTGCTGCTGATGGACTCGCTGACCCGCTTCGCCAGGGCCCAGCGCGAAATCGGCCTGGCGGCCGGTGAACCGCCCACCCGCCGCGGCTATCCGCCATCGGTGTTCGCCGCGCTGCCACGCCTGATGGAGCGTGCCGGGCAATCCGAGCGGGGCTCGATCACCGCGCTCTACACCGTGCTGGTGGAAGGCGACGACATGAGCGAGCCGGTGGCCGACGAGACCCGCTCGATTCTCGACGGGCACATCGTGCTGTCGCGCAAGCTGGCCGCCGCCAACCATTATCCGGCCATCGACGTGCTGCACTCGGTGAGCCGGGTCATGAACCAGATCGTCGACGACGATCAGCGCCATGCGGCCGGACGCTTGCGCGAATGGCTGGCGAAGTACGAGGAAGTCGAGTTGCTGCTGAAGATCGGCGAATACCAGAAAGGCCAGGACAGCGAAGCCGACCAGGCCATCGAGAAGATCGGGGCGATCCGCCAGTGGCTGCGCCAGGGTACCCACGAAACCAGCGATTACGCACAGGCCTGTGCGCAGTTGCGGAGCCTCTGCGCATGAGCCTGGCGCTGCTGTTGCGCGTCCGACGCCTGCGCCTGGACCGGGCCGAGCGCGCCCAAGGCCGCCAATTGCTACGGGTTCGCGCCGCGGCGCAGGAACACACCGAGCGCCAGGCGGCACAACGGGACTACCGCGACTGGCGACTGGCCGAAGAGCAACGGCTGTTTCTCGCCTGCCAGGCGGCCATGCTCGACCGCCGGCGCCTGGAAGCCTGGCAGCAGCAGGTAGGGCTGCTGCGGGAAAAGGAAGCCGGCCTGGAACAGGACTGCGCCGAGACCGCGCAGCGCCTCGAAGGGGAGCGCGAGCGCCTGCGGCAGTGCCGGCGAGAACTGCTGGAACGCCAGCGGCAACTGGAGAAGTTCGCCGAACTGGAGCGCCACGTCGACGCCGAGCGCCAGGGGCTGCGCGAACGCAGCGAGGAAGGCGAACTGGAAGAATTCACCCGCCACGAGACCTGGCCATGCTCAAGCTGAACGCCGTGGATACGGCTCCGCTCGTGTCGTCCGACACCCCTGCCCCCCTTCCGCCGCTGCGCGCGCAGCAGATCGCCTTCGAACAGGCCCTGCCCGCGCACCGACCGCCGGCGCCCAGGCCACCGTTCGACAAGGGCGACGAAACGACAGAGGCCGAAGAGCCCGCCGCGACAGCCGACGCGCCGACCTCGACGCCTCTCGCCGACCAGCCCGCGGCGCCTGCCGCCGACCGGCCGCCGACCACTCGGCAAGCCCCCGTGCCAGTTGCCGCGGACGCAACGCCAACGCCAACGCCAACGCCAACGCCAACGCCAACGCCAACAGTGTCGCCGTCCGGATCGGTAGCACGGCAAGCGCCGGCGGTCTCCGCGCGCGTCGCGGCGTCCACGCAAGCCCGGGAGCCGGCCAGCGTTTCGGCGCCTCCGGTCGACGAACCGCCGCTGGTGCCGGTGTCCTCCCAACCGCAAATCGCAGGTCGGACGCATGAGCGGCCGCAGCCCGGCCCCGGCTTCCCGGCGAAAGCCGCAGCCGAGGTCGCGCCCACGGCGCAGGCCAGTGCCCAGGCTTCGCCGCCCGCGCCGACAGCGGGCGGCGAAGGCCGCGGAGAGGAGCGTCGGCAACCCGGAGAAACCGATCCATCCGCACTGCCCCCCGACGACCAAGCGCCTGTGCCACTGCCTGCCATGCAAACCCCCGGCGACCGCCTGCTGGCACGCCTGCTGGCATCGAGCGGGAGCCGGCCACTGCCGCTGGCCGATCTCGCGCGCCTGCTCGATGCCGTGCAGGGGCGCATCCAGGTCGCCAGCGCAGCCGAAAGCCATGCGGCGCGCCTGCAGGTGCAACTGCCCCAGCTCGGCGCCGTGGAGGTGCAGGTCCTGCATGGCCATGGCCAGTTGCAGATCGAGATCAGTGCCAGCCCCGGCAGCCTGGCGTTGCTCCAGCAAGCCCGTGGCGAGCTGCTCGAACGCCTGCAACGGCTGCATCCGGAACAACCGGTGCAACTCACCTTCAATCAGCAGCAGGACAGCGGTCAGCGCTCGCGGCAACGTCGCTACCTGCATGAAGAGTGGCAAGCCGAATGAACGGTGCGGACCTCGACCTGCCGCTCGCCAGCCGCGCCGAACTGGATCTCCAGCGACGTCTCGCACGTTGCCGTCGCCACTATGTCGGCAACGCTTTGCAAGCGCGCCTGGACATCGCCCAGGCCGCCCCCGACGTCGATCTCGAACTGAGCCTGGCGTGGGACGGCCTGCCCCTGCGCTTTCTCTGCCAGGCCCCGGCGCTGGCCCGCTGGCTCGCGCCGAACCTGCAGGAGGCAGCCTTCGCCAGCCTGCCGGCGGCCCTGCAACTGGCCTTGCTGGAGCGCGAAGGCAACGTCTTTCCCGGCCTGGTCTGGTACGGCCTGAGCCCGGCGCAACCACGCGCTGCGATGGGCCTGCGCCTGAGCCTGGAACGCGACGACCAGCGCCTGGCGCTCTGGCTCGACGGCGATCCGGCGACGCTGCTGGCACGCCTGCCGCCGCGCCCCTCGGCGCAACGCCTGGCCATACCGCTGCGCCTGTCGCTGCAATGGCCCGGCCTGCCGCTGGACGCCGGCGAGCTGCGCACCCTGGAGCCCGGCGACCTGTTGCTGCTGCCTGCCGGCCATCGCCCCGACGCAGCGCTGCTGGGGGTTCTCGAAGGACGCCCCTGGGCGCGCTGCCAACTCCACTCCACGCAACTGGAACTGCTCGACATGCACGACACCCCCTCCCTCGCCGACAGCGAGGACCTGCACGAACTCGACCAACTGCCGATCCCGGTCAGCTTCGAGGTCGGCCGCCGCACCCTGGACCTGCATACCCTCTCCACCCTGCAGCCAGGCTCGCTGCTCGATCTCGACTGTGCCCTGGACGGCGAAGTGCGCATCCTCGCCAACCAGCGCTGCCTCGGTATCGGCGAACTGGTCAGGCTCCAGGACCGGCTCGGGGTGCGCGTAACCCGCCTGTTCGGACACGACGAAGCATGATCCAGTTGCCCGACGAGCTCGGCCTGATCCTCGGCCTGGCCCTGCTCGCGCTGGTCCCGTTCATCGCGGTGATGGCGACCTCCTTCATCAAGATGACCGTGGTCTTCTCGCTGCTGCGCAACGCTCTGGGCGTCCAGCAGATTCCGCCGAACATGGCGATGTACGGGCTGGCGATCATCCTCAGCCTGTACGTGATGGCACCGGTCGGCTTCGCCACCCGCGACTACCTGCGCAACCACGACGTCAGCCTGAGCGACTCGGCATCGGTGGAACGCTTTCTCGACGAGGGCATGGCGCCCTACCGGAACTTCCTCAAGCGGCAGATCCAGGAGCGCGAACACACCTTCTTCATGGAAAGCACCCGCCAGGTCTGGCCCAGCGAATACGCCGAGCGGCTCGACCCGGACAGCCTGCTGATCCTGCTGCCGGCCTTCACCGTCAGCGAACTGACCCGTGCGTTCGAGATCGGCTTCCTGATCTACCTGCCCTTCATCGCCATCGACCTGATCATCTCCAACATCCTCCTGGCGATGGGCATGATGATGGTGTCGCCGATGACCATTTCCCTGCCGTTCAAGCTGCTCCTGTTCGTCCTCCTCGACGGCTGGGCGCGGCTGACCCACGGCCTGGTCATCAGCTACGGAGGCTGGCCATGAACAGTGCTGACATCCTCCACTTCACCAACCAGACCCTGTGGCTGGTGCTGGTCCTGTCGCTGCCGCCGGTACTGGTCGCGGCCCTGATCGGCACCCTGGTATCGCTGGTCCAGGCGCTCACCCAGATCCAGGAGCAGACCCTCGGCTTCGTCGCCAAGCTGGTGGCCGTGGTGGTGGTACTGTTCGCCACCAGCGGCTGGCTGGGCGGCGAGCTGTACCGTTTCGCCGAAATGACCCTGCTGAAGGTGCCGCTGGTGCGATGAGCGTCCAGGACCTGCAGCAACTGCTGCTGACCTACAGCCTGCTGCTGCCGCGGATCATCAGTTGCTTCGTGGTCCTGCCGGTGCTGGCCAAGCAGACCCTGGGCGGCGGCCTGGTGCGCAACGGCGTGGCCTGCTCGCTGGCGCTGTTCGCCTACCCGATCGTCGCCGGCAGCCTGCCGCCGGCCCTCGGCGCGCTGGACATCGCCCTGCTGATCGGCAAGGAAGTGCTGCTCGGCCTGCTCATCGGCTTCGTCGCCACCATTCCCTTCTGGGCCATGGAAGCGACCGGCTTCATCATCGACAACCAGCGTGGCGCGGCACTCGCCTCGACCCTCAACCCCAGCCTGGGCAGCCAGACCAGCCCCACCGGGCTGCTGCTGACGCAGACGCTGATCACCCTGTTCTTCTCCGGCGGCGCCTTCCTCGCGCTGGTCGGCTCGCTGTTCAGGAGCTATGCCAGTTGGCCGGTGAGCAGTTTCTTCCCGCAGTTCGGCAGCCAATGGGTGGCATTCTTCTACGCGCAGTTCTCGCAGATGCTGATGCTCTGCGCGCTGTTCGCCGCGCCGCTGCTGATCGCCATGTTCCTCGCCGAGTTCGGCCTGGCGCTGGTCAGCCGCTTCGCCCCGTCGCTGAACGTGTTCATCCTCGCCATGCCGATCAAGAGCCTGGTCGCCAGCCTGCTGCTGGTGCTCTACCTGGGCATCCTCATGGAGCACGCCTACGATGCCCTGCTGCTCGCCGTCGACCCGCCGCGCCTGCTGCGTCCCGTGCTGGAGACGCCATGAGCGCCGAGAAGACCGAGCAGCCCACGGCGAAGAAGCTGCGCGACGCCCGCCGGCAGGGCCAGGTGGTGAAGAGCAAGGAAATTGTCTCCAGCGCGTTGATCCTGTCGCTGGTGGCGCTGCTGATGGGCTTTTCCGACTACTACCTGGAGCATCTCGGCAAGCTGCTCCTGCTGCCCGCCGAGTACATCGACCTGCCGTTTCGCCAGGCGCTGGAGACCATCCTGGAGAACCTTCTCCAGGAACTCCTCTACCTGCTGGCGCCGGTCCTGCTGGTCGCGGCGCTGGTGGTGGTGCTCAGCCATGTCGGCCAGTACGGCTTCCTGCTCAGCCTCGACAGCGTCAAGCCGGACCTGAAGAAGATCAACCCGGTGGAGGGCGCGAAGAAGATCTTCTCGATCCGGAGCCTGGTGGAGTTCCTCAAGTCGACCCTGAAGGTCGCCCTGCTCTCCCTGCTGGTCTGGCTGACCTTGCAGGGCAACCTGGCCAGCCTCCTGCGGATTCCCGCCTGCGGGCTGGACTGCGTGGCACCGGTGAGCGGGCTGATGCTCAGGCAACTGATGCTGGTCTGCGCGGTCGGCTTCCTGGCGATTGCCGTCGCCGACTACGCCTTCGAACGCCACCAGCACTACAAGCAGTTGCGCATGAGCAAGGACGAAGTGAAGCGCGAGTACAAGGAGATGGAGGGCAGCCCGGAGATCAAGAACAAGCGCCGGCAATTCCATCAGGAACTGCAATCGAGCAACCTGCGCGCGGATGTCCGGCGTTCCTCGGTGATCGTCGCCAACCCGACCCACGTCGCCATCGGCATACGCTATCGACGCGGCGAAACACCCCTGCCGCTGATCACCCTGAAGCACACCGACGCCCTGGCCCTGCGGGTCCGGCGCATCGCCGAGGAAGAAGGAATCCCGGTGCTGCAACGAGTTCCGCTGGCACGGGCGCTGCTGCGCGACGGCAATGTCGACCAGTACATACCGGCGGACCTGATCCAGGCCACCGCCGAAGTCCTGCGCTGGCTGGAAAGCCAGCAGACGGATACACCCTGAACGCTATCGGGCAGGGTGGCCGCCTCGGCACCGGCAACGCAAGACGCTGCGACCTGGCGCCGAAAAAAAGGGGCCCGAAGGCCCCTTTCTCATGCTTGCTACGGGTCAGTCCTTGTCCGGGATCCCGTGTACCACGCCCGCGGTATTCTCCAGCAGGCTCTTGGTCGCGGTCTGGATGAACGACTCCAGCTTCTTCTGTAGCTCGGCCTGGTCCGGTACGTCCTTGGTGATCACCGCCTTGGCATCGCCGCCCAGCTGGTAATCGTAGACGCGCACGTCACCGTCCTTCGGCCGCACCAGGATGCGGTTGCCGGAGACGATGGCGACGTTCTGCTCGCTGCCCGACGGCTTGATCACGCCGAAGCCCTTGTCGCCTTCCGGCAGGTTCAGCAGGTCGCGGCCCCAGCACTGGTGGACGGTCTCGCCGCCGAGCAGGCCCATGATGGTCGGCACGATGTCGACCTGGGTACCGACGGTCGGCAGGTGGGTACCGAACTTCTCCTGGATGCCGGGGGCGATCAGCAGCAGCGGCACGTTGAAGCGGTGCAGGTCCATCTCGGTGAGCTGCTCGGGGCTGCCGAAGCCATGGTCGCCGACCACCACGAAAAGGGTGTCCTTGTAGTACGGCGACTTCTTCGCCTTCTCGAAGAACTGGCCCAGCGCCCAGTCGGAATAGCGCATGGCGGTCAGGTGCTCGTCGAGCGAACCGTAGCCGGTCACGCGCTCCACCGGCAGGTCCTTCGGCAACGCGTAGGGCACGTGGTTGGAGAGGCTCTGCAACAGCGCATAGAACGGCTTGCCGGTGCTCGCCAGCTTGTCCAGCTCCTCGTTGCCACGGGCGAACATGTCCTGGTCGGAGACGCCCCAGGTCGGATCGGAGAACACCGGGTCGACATAGTCGTTGCGGCCGATGAAGGTGGTCATGCCCTGGTTGCTGAAGAAGCCGGACTGGTTGTCCCAGGCGAAATCGCCGTTGTAGACGTAGACGTCCTCGTACTGGCGGGCGCTGAGCAACTGCGGCAGGCCGGAGAACTTGTGGCCGCCCTCCGGGGTTTGCATCAGGTATTCGAAGCCCGGCAGGTTGGGGAAGCAGGCCATGGTGGCGAACATGCCCTGGTGGGTATGGGTGCCGTTGGAGAAGAACTGGGTGAACAGCAGGCCTTCCTTCGACAGCTTGTCGAAATACGGCGTGATGTTGCCCGGCGCGCCCAGGGCGCCGACATAGTGGCCGGCGAAGCTTTCCAGCAGGACCACCACCACGTTGCGGATCGGCAGGGTGTTCGCCGCCGGCGGGGTGAACTCGCGGCGCACCGCGGCCTCGTCGGCGTCCACCAGCTTGTCGTTGGGGGTCAGCAACATCTGCCGGGTGGTCTCCAGGGCGACCTTGTCGTCCAGGGTGGCCTTCCAGATGTTCGCGCGGTCTTCGGAGAAGCGCTCCTTGGCCGCCTTGACCAGGGTCAGGGTGCCGTTCAGGCCCAGTTGGTTGGCGAACATGGATTCGGTGGTGAAGGCATCGCCCCAGCGCAGCGGCGGGCCCTGGCGCAGGGTGCCGCGGGCGGCGAGGACGCAGACCAGCACGCAGAGGAACAGCACCACGCCGCGCACGTACCAGGGCGCGGCAGCGCCCGGCCGGGCGATCACGCTGTCTTCGCGCGGCTTGCGCTGGCTCGGGCGGGTCGCCAGGTCGATGGCCTTGAACACCCGGTACAGCACCCAGGTGGCGAAGGCCCAGGCCAGCAGGTAGCGGACCACCGGGAAGCCGTACCAGAGCATGCTCATGACGGTCTTCGGGTCTTCCGACATGTACTGGAAGACCAGGCTGTTCAGGCGCTGGTGGAACTCGCGGTAGAAGTCCAGTTCGAGTACGCCGAGGAACAGGGTGATGCTGGCGAACAGCGTCAACCATGTACGGAACAGGCCGCGAGCGGCCATCGCGCGTACCGCGAACAACGACAGCACCAGCGGCGCCACGGCATAGACGACGACCCGCAGGTCGAAACGCACGCCGTTGCCGAACGCCTCGAGGAAGGTGCTCGCCGGGGTCGCGCCGATCAGTTCGCGGTTGTAGATCAGCAAGGCCAGGCGCAGCAGGCTGAACATGACCAGCAGCACCAGCGCGCTGAGCGCGGTGAACGCCAGGTGGCTGCGGATGGTGGGCTGGAACAGCCGTGGGGGCGATTGGGTGGTTCGGACTTCCGTTTGGTCCATGTTTACAATTCGCTCTTCTGTCGTTCGATTTCGAGAATGCGGTCCCGCCCCTGCTCGGCCAGCAGGTAGCGGCCGGGCCCGATGGGCAGTAGGGACTGTGCGGAACGCAGGCGCCGTACGATCACCTGCAGCGGCCCGTCGGGCGGCAGCAGCAAGGCTCGCGCGTTATGCGTCGAGTCCTCGGTGATCCACAGGCCTTCGCTGTCGCACAGCAAAAAGCTCGGTGCATTCAGTCCGTTCAGCACCACCTCGTCCTCGGCCCCCTCATGCAGACGCATGACGTGGCCACGTTTCTTTTCCGTGTAGAAGACGCTTCCGTCCGGGCAGGCGGCCACCCCTTCGGAGCGCTGCAATCCCTCGCGCAGTACCGTCAGTCCGCCGGTCTCCGGGTCGTAGCGGAGAATCCGCCCGTCCAGGTCGCGATCCTCGGCGGCGTACAGGTAGCGGC
>NZ_SCND01000548.1:0-2614 GCF_005503585.1 Pseudomonas sp. 2VD | reverse complement strand
GGCCTCTCGTTTGAACTCGGCGGAAAACGTACGTCGTTGCTTGCTCATCAGACACCTCTCTCACGGCGAGGATTCTCGCCTAAATCGGTGTCCGGGATCAGTAGACCACTACAGGGCGATAGAGCTTTGGGGGGCTTCGAGTCTCGCACCGAGGGCAGTCTGTCCACCTACTACGGGGTCCGCTACGAGCGTGACCCAACGCTGCGTCTCCAAGCAATTGCGATTCATGGTGTAGCTTGCAAGGCGTGCGGTTTTGATTTCGGAAAGGCATACGGCGAGTACGCGAAGGGTTTTATCCACGTTCACCACACGCAGCCCATTTCTGAGTTCGAAGCCCCCAAAGCCGTGAACCCTGAAACTGACCTGGTGCCCCTCTGTGCAAATTGCCATGCAGTTGTTCATCGCAGGCGTGATCGAACTCTTAGCGTCGATGAGCTGAAGGGGCTTGTTCGTGGGAGGTGGGTTTGCGCGGAGGCTGATGTAGTCGTTTAGGTAAGGAAAAAGAAGGAAAAAGGGGACATATTTATTTTTCTGTCAGGCTCGCCTCATAGGGAGTTTAGCCTTGACGAGCACTTTTGATCCCAGAAAACGTAAGCCCCTACAGGCGCTCCGGCAGCGTATTCGTCGCGTCCAGGTAAGGCTCAGCGCTGAGCAGTTTGTCGCGCCACCGGGGAATCTCGCTGTCTTCCACATCCAGCCGTTTCAGCCATTGATCGGCCGCCCAGCCCACCAGCCGCAATTCGCCGTCATGTGAGCCGCCGTGTAGCGAGCCGACGGTTTCATAGCGAATGCCTTTGAGCGCGTGGTTCAGCAGCACATACGGAGCGGGTCTGGAGTCTTCCGCATCACCCGCGATATAGGGATAGGCACCGGCCTGGATTACCACGCCATCGCCGTAGCGGTAGAAGGCAAAGTGGCTGGAGGGCAGTTGCGCACGCAGGGCATCGAGCCCGCCGGCCAGCGCCAGGCGCTCGTTGTTCAGGAGGGTTAGCCAACTGACAGTTTTGATTCTTGTAGGTTTGAACTCGGGAGTATTGGCCAGCAGACAAGCCGTCCCTACATCCAAACCCGGCATACGCGCCGCCATAAAGGCTTCGGAGGGCTCGTCATTGTCCCAACTGGTCGGCGAGAGATTGTAGGCATGCCCCGCATACCCCTGCTCAGGCTCTAGTCGCCGTGCGAAGTCGATAAACAGCTGTAGGAAATCCAATGGCTGCCGCTCTTGATATAGCAGAGGTACGGAGAACTCCAGAACACTAAGATCATGCCCCATTTTGGCTTGCCAGCTCCGCTTGCCGTAAATATCAAACAGCCAGGCGCCTGCATCGCGGGATTTCTTGCCGCTGGTGTAGCAGAAGCTGAGATGATCGTCTTCATCCATTGCCCCCATCATCTCGCGCAGTGGTTGGGTGTCACGGTATGCGGTCAGTGGCTTTCCTTGTGCAGGCTCTTCACGCCAGAGCCAGGTGAGGTGAGGCTCTGCTAGGCGCTTGAACTCATCGAAGCATTGGCATAATGACTCACGTACTAGTGGGGTATGGGCATCTTTGAAGTAGAGAGTACCGCGTAGGCAAAGCACGGCACCGATATAGTCTTCGGGGCCGCCCTTCATCAACAGGTTGCCGGCTATTTCCAGCAGATGGGGTTGCTTGGCTAACTCTGCGGCCAGATCGAATGGCTGTTCCATGGGCTTTTCCTCTTGATCAATAGGCGGGAATCATCGGGCGAGGGGAACGGCCTCGGGTCAAGACGAACATCACTCCACCTGCGATGGCGACGGCCCACCCTGCTTGCTCTACTGGCACCTTGGATCGTTGATTTTCCTGGCCACAGTCGCAGTCGGAGGGTTTCATTTCAACAATCTTGTTCTTGTTGCCGGCAATCGCTGCATAATCCTCAAGTTGTTCCCTATTATGTGGGTCAGGCGGAAACTTCATCTCCACCACCTGTTTGATATTGTCCTGGGTTGGCGGCCTGTTGGGATTCTGAACGATGATCACGTCGGGCCTGCGAATCATTCCTTTCCCTGGCTTGAACGGCGGATGCTCCGGATCTTCATCCCAATACTTGCTGATCCATCCCGGTATCCAGCCATGTGGACTGTTACCGGTCTGGCTATCGAGAATCGGCTGCGGTGGGTTCTTGGTCATGTCGTAGCTGACCTCGGGCTTGTAGGGGCTGCGTCCCTGGAGAACTTCGTCCAACTCTCCCAGCCGCTGTGCCACGCACGCCTGCTTGAGGCTTTTGCCATCCTGGCTGAGGTTGGGCGTGCTGCTGCAATGGCAGACCGCCGAGCACAGCACCTTCTTGTCCTGCGGATCGAGCCTGGATTCCAGGGTGCCGACGGGGTTGGTCCTGCCTTCGGGGCTCATGCCTCCCCGGGACAGGCTGGGCTGGTCGCTCATGCGTCGCCCCTCTGCACCAGGTCGATGTAGAGGGTCTCCGCGGTGGGGCGCTCGATCCAGGAGGTCATGCCGTCGGCATCCGTGGTGTCGAACGCATTCCAGCCGCCACTCGACCAGACCCTGACCCGGCGTCCGGCGACGGGCTTGCCCGTTTCGTGGTCGATGAGCTGGAAGCGCCCGGAACAGGGCACGCCGTTGCGGTTAAGGGG
>NZ_SCND01000547.1:0-2617 GCF_005503585.1 Pseudomonas sp. 2VD | reverse complement strand
CACGCCTGGCGGAAGAAGGCATGCGGGTGTTCGACGCCTACCTGGGGCTCTACCTGCCGCCGATCCTGGAAAAGCGTAGCGAACCATTAACCGGATTTATATCCGATAAAAATCGGACTGTGAAGCGGTTTAAGGGAGTGTTATGGATTTTCTATCGATTTAAATCGGATATAAATCCGGTTAATGGTTCGCTACGCTTTTCCAGGATCGGCGGCAGGTAGAGCCCCAGGTAGGCGTCGAACACCCGCATGCCTTCTTCCGCCAGGCGTGCGTCGATGATCCCGTGACGCTGGACCGACAATGCGTAGACGCGATCGCCTAGCTCCATGGCCAGGCTGAAGATCTCGATATCGGTCGGCAGCGGAGGCAGCAGGAAATGCCGCTCGAACAGGGCGCGCATGGCCTGGCCGAGTTGCACGTCATGTTGGCGATCGGCCTGGGTGACTTCGGCCAGGCCGTGGCTGGCGAGAATCAGTTGGCGGGCCGCCGCGTCGCGGGCGTAGACCGCCAGCATGCGCTCCTCGACGATCCGCGACAGGTCGCGCCAGCAGCGCAGGCCTGCATGGTCCACCGGCTGTTCGAGGCACGCGCGGAAGGCGGCGTGGACCTCGCCGGTCAGCCCCTGGAGCAGGGCCGGCACGCTGGGGAAGAAGTGGTAGACCGACGATGGCGGCATTTCCGCGCGTTCGGCCACGCTATAGATGGTCAGGCCGCCGATGCCTTCGTCGGCGAGCAGGCCGCGAGCGGCGTCGAGGATCGCGGCGATCCGGGCCTGGCTGCTGGCGCGGGGCTTGCGGATGGACGAGGTGGGCTGCATGGCGGGTCTCCGGGCGTGAGCGGCTATTGGACGCCAGCTCACGCGACCGGGGCAAGCCGCTCAGTGGCTGGCGCCGCGGAAGGCCTTCCAGATCTCGTCGACCACCGGCCGGAGTTTTTCCGGCGGCGTTTCCAGGGCGAACAGGCGGCGGCTGGTGTCGCGGTCCGGATACAGGCCGGGTTGCTGGCGCAGGGCGGGATCGAGGAAGCCGGCGGCGTCGGCGTTGCCGCTGGGGTAGAGGGTGGCGGCGGTGATCTGTGCGGCGATCTTCGGTTGCATCAGGTAGTCGATGAAGCGGTGCGCCTCGCGTGGATGCTGGGCGCCGGCCGGGATCACCAGGTTGTCGATGAACAGCACCGAGCCTTCCTGCGGTACCTCGAAACTTACCGGCTGGCCCGCCTTGGCCGCGCGCAGGGCGTCGCCGACCCAGGCCATGGCCAGGCAGAGGCGACCGTCTTCGAGGTCGGCGATGTAGCGCTCGCTGTCGACGTAGCGCAGGTTCGGTCGCAGTCCGTGCAGCGCCTCGGCGGCGCGGCGTACCTGGCTCGGCGCAGTACGACCGAGGTTGCGGCCCTGGTAGTTGAGGAGGATCGCCAGGGTTTCGTCCGGCGCGTCCAGCAGGCTGATGCCGCAGCTTTTCAGGCGCTGGCTCTGGCTGGCGTCGAACAGCAGGCTCCAGCTGTTGGGCAGCGGCCCGCCATAGGCGGCTTCGGCCTGCGGGGTATTGATGGCCAGGCCTACGGCACCCCATAGATAGGGGACGGCGTGGCGATTGTCAGGATCGACCGCGGCCAGTTTGCTCAGCAATTGACGGTCGAGATGGCTGCGGTTGGGCAGCTGGGTGAAGTCCAGCGGCTGCAGCAGGTTGTCCTTCAGCAGGGCCGGCAGGGTGTCGTGGGAGGGGACGGCGACGTCGATCGCCTCGCCACTGCGCAGCGCCTTGTCCAGTTCCTCGGCGGTGGCGAAGGTGTGGTACTCGACGCGGATGCCGGTGTCCTTCTGGAAGGACTCGAGCACCTGCGGGTCGATGTAGTCGTTCCAGTTGTAGACGCGCAGGGTCTCCTCGGCCTGGGCCAGCCAGGGCGCGAGGGCGAGGAACAGCAGGACGGAAAGGCGGGGCATGGAATCTTCTCGCTGGACGGAACGGAGCGGACGATGGTGCCGGAGCCAGGCGGCAGCGGCATTGATGCAGGCCAGCATCGAGTCTGGCGGGAGGCGTGGCGGCAGGCTGTGCCGTGGCGCACATTTCCCGGTTCCGAGAAAAGGACCGGGGCGGTTTCCCAGACACAGACGCCCCCGCGTTGAGTGTCTGCGAAACCGCCCCGGATTTCGCTGCGCACGGCGCCGGCCCAGGACCGGCGCGCCGATACCGCTACCTCAGACGGTATGCAGGTACCAGTTGTACTCGAGGTCGGAGATCGAGTGCTCGAATTCCTCCAGCTCGCTTTCCTTGCAGGCGACGAAGATGTCGATGTACTTCGGGTCGATGTACTTCGCCATGATCTCGCTTTCGTCCAGCTCGCGCAGGGCGTCGCGCAGGTTGTTCGGCAGGCTCGGCTCCATCTGCTCGTAGGAGTTGCCTTCGATCGGCGCGCCCGGCTCGACCTTGTTGGTCAGCCCGTGATGAACGCCGGCCAGCACCGCTGCCAGTAGCAGGTAGGGATTGGCGTCGGCGCCGGCCACGCGGTGTTCCAGGCGTACCGCGTCCGGGCTGCCGGTGGGCACGCGCAGGGCCACGGTGCGGTTGTCCAGGCCCCAGCTCGGCGCGTTCGGCACGTAGAACTGCGAACCGAAGCGGCG
>NZ_SCND01000546.1:0-2630 GCF_005503585.1 Pseudomonas sp. 2VD | reverse complement strand
CCCCGCCACCACCGCCTCGCGCGAGGCCTCGCGGCCCTCGACCTGGATCGCCGGGCGGATCCGCAGGCCGGCGCGGCTCATCTCCTCCTCCAGGGTCTGGCGGGTCACCGAGCCCTGCTCGCGCAGCACCAGCGGCATGTCGTCGAGATCGGCGAGGCGGATCGACTCGCGCCCGGCCCACGGATGGCTGAGCGAAACGAAGGCGACGATCGGATCGTTGCGCAGGGTCAGCGAAAGCAACCGCTCGTCGCTGACGTCCCGGCCCAACAGGGCCAGGTCGGCCTGGTAGCTGAACAGTCGCTGCAGAGACTCGTCGGTATTGCCGGTCTCCACCCGCACCGCGATGCCCGGATAGCGCTCGCAGAAACGCGCGATCTGCGGCAATACGTGCACCGGCGCATCCACCGCCAGGGTCAGGGTGCCGGTCTGCAGGGCGCTGGAGGCGGACAACAGCTCCTCCGCCTCGGCCTCGATCGCGAACAGCCGCTGGGTCACCGCGAGCAGGCGCTCGCCCAGTTCGCTCAGGCGCACCGAGCGCTTGTTACGGTGGAACAGCAGCACGCCGTAACGCTCCTCCAGCTTGCGCACCTGGTCGGAAACCGCCGGCTGGGTGAGAAACAGGCGCTCGGCGGCGCGCGTGAAGCTGCCGTACACGGCGACTGCATGGAAAGCCTTCAACTGCGCATGGGATACCGACATGGACCTTCACCACTCCAGGCAGGACAAGGGGTTCCGCGCCATGGGCGGCGCACACGGGGATGACCGTTCGGTCAACTTCCTCGACCCACGCCGCGCCAGGCCTACGGACAAACAAGTAAAACTTATATTTAAAATTTGATAAATCGATTTCATTTATTTATCCGGAATTGTTTCCATCGCTTCACCACAGCGCGCCAGCGCCTCGGCAGCCAGCCCCTGCCTGGGCATCCGCAACCCTTACCCAGGAGGTGAAGCCGACTCCAGATCCCTCTGACCAAGCACCGCGACATGGCGGTGCGGAAGTGCTCATCAGAACAACAACAAGGCGTGTTCCCCTCACACCTGCCGGCACCGATAACAAGATCGAGGTCAGAACCATGAATCAACGTCCCGGGACGGCGCTGCCGTCCTCTCCCGTGTCCAGCTTCCAGCGCTGGCGCCTGCAGATATTCGCGATCACCTGGCTGGCCTACGCCGCCTTCTATTTCACCCGCAAGGCCTTTTCCGTCGCCAAGCTCGGCATCGCCGAAGATCCGGGCTTCCAGTTGGACAAGATGGCGATGGCCGATCTCGATGCCATCTACCTCGCCGCCTATGCCGTCGGCCAGTTCACCTGGGGCGTGCTGGCCGACCGCTTCGGCCCGCGCATCGTGGTGTTCGGCGGCCTGCTGATCTCCGCACTGGCCGCGGTGGTCATGGGCACCTTCGCCACCCTGCCGATCTTCGCCACTTGCATGGTGGTCCAGGGACTGGCGCAGTCCACCGGCTGGTCGGGGCTGTGCAAGAACATCGGCAGTTTCTTCGCCACCCACGAACGCGGTCGGGTGCTCGGCCTGTGGAGCACCTGCTACGCCTTCGGCGGACTGGTCGCCTCGCCGTTCGCCGGCTGGTGGGCGTACAGCGTGTTCGGTACCTGGCACGCGGCGTTCTACTCCAGCGCCGCGGTGGTCGGCGGCGTGGCCCTGCTGTTCCTGTTGTTGCAGCGCAACCGCCCGGAGGACGTCGGCCATCCACCCGTCGAACCGCAGGTCGCGAGCGAGGCCGTGCGCTATGCCGGCTTCAGGCCGGAAGGCGGCAACGGCGGCAGCCTGCAGGTACTCGCCAAGGTGGTGCGCAACCGCACGGTGCTCTGCCTCGGCCTGGCCTACTTCCTGCTCAAGCCGGCGCGCTACGCGATCCTCCTGTGGGGACCGGTGATCGTCTACGAACGCATGCCGGCGCTCGGCAAGGTCGGCGCGGCGATCGTTCCCACCGCCTTCGAGGTAGCCGGCCTGCTCGGCCCGATCCTGATCGGCTTCGCCTCGGACAAGCTGTTCGGCGCACGGCGCATGCCGGCCTGCGTGATCAGCCTGCTGGCGCTGACCGTCTGCCTGGCGCTGTTCGTCCCGGCGATGACCACCGGCAGCATTCCGATAGTGGTCGGCCTGCTGTTCATGATGGGACTGACCCTGTACGGCCCGGACTCGATGATCTGCGGCTCCGCCGCCATCGACTTCGGCACCGGCGAGGCCGCCGGCACCGCCTCCGGCTTCGTCAATGGCTGCGGTTCGGTGGGCGCGATCCTCGGTGGCCTGCTGCCCGGCTATTTCGACACCTACACGGTGTTCATCGGCTTCACCGTCGCCGCCCTGATCGCCACCGCGGTGCTCCTCCCGCACTGGAACAGCCGACCCGACGGTGTTGTGAAAGGCCACAGGAACATCCCCAGCCTGGGGGACTTCCGCCCGATCCGCTCCTGACTCCGGCGCGCCCGCCGCGCCACCAGCGTCTTTTCAAGCCAGGGAAACCCTCATGCATATCGAACGCTTCGAAGTCGTCAAACGCCGGGCCGAAATGGCCCTGCACGGCAACACCCTCTACATCGGCGGCCAGGTCGCCGACGATCCCAGCGGTGACATCCAGGACCAGACCCGCCAGGTCCTGGAGAACAT
>NZ_SCND01000545.1:0-2640 GCF_005503585.1 Pseudomonas sp. 2VD | reverse complement strand
GAGTCTCGTGGGCTCGGAAATGTGTATAAGGGACAGCGCCAGGGCTGCTCCAGCGGCACGCTGGCGGCAAGCAACCATTCGCCGCCCTGGTCGATGAAACGCGTCTCCTGGAAGTTGTCCAGGGCGCAGCGGATCGCCGCGCAGCTGGCCGGCGCGCTGAGGCCGACCGCACTGACCATGCCGGAGGCGACGATGCTCAGGGCCTGGCTCATGCCTCGCCCTCCTCGGCCTGGCGGCTGCGTACCAGTGCGGCAAGCGAGGGGTAGTAGTCCTTGCCCAGCTCGCGGGCGCGCCACCAGGCGGCGGACTTGCTGCCGACCAGCACCTGGGCGATCTCGAACAGGTTGCGCTTCAACGGCCGGCGGATACGCCAGGTGACTTCCACGCGACGGGCGTCGCAGTCCACCAGCAGGGTATCGATCCGCGCCTGCGCGGTTTCGTGGCCACCCTTTTTCAGGAAGAAGGTCACCGGCACCTCCCTGCGCGGCACGCGGAAGGCCGCGCGCTCCTCGCCGGTGAGGTTGAGCAGCAGGACCTCCTCGCCGCCGCGCAGATGGTCGGTCCACTGGTCGGCCGGCGCGGACTGGAAGTAACGCTCGTCGAAGTCGGCGGGCAGGAACGGGAAGCGCTCGGCCAGCCAGGCGTCGTCGTAGCGGCCGGCGAAGCCGACCCGGGCCTGCCAGTGGCGACCGAGCGGGCCGAGCGCCATCGGCGTGAAGCGGCCGTGGGGGCTGTCCACCGGCTCGCCGAGCTTTTCCGTGGCCGGCATCGGCGTGCCGACGATCTCGGCGGTGTCGGCGCTGCGCGGAAACCAGCCACATCCGGCCGGATTGGCCATGTAGCAATCCATGAAACCGGGGTTGTCCGGCGAGGCATGGCTGCCGCCGAAGGCACTGGCGTAGGAAATGTCCTGGCGCTGGAACGGCTGCGCGACGCCCGCGCCGGCACCGAGCAATCCCGGTTCCCACTGGCGCGGCCCATGCACCGTCAGCGCCTTGCTCACCCGGCCGACGCGGATGCCCGCGGTCAACTGCTGTACCGGCCGCCCGCCGGGCGCCCGGGCGCTGCCCAGCACCAGCACATCGCAGAACGGCTTGAAGGGAACGAACTCGCACTCCCGGCGCGGCGCGGAAAGCCCCGGCTCGCCATAGAATTCATCGACCATCAGCAGCGTCTGCTGCTCGTCCAGCAGGCGCGCCTCGCGACCGTCCAGCGGCAGGTCGAAACTGCCCTTGGCGATCACCACCAGCGACTCCCGGCCTTCGGCGTCGAGCCCCTGGTTGTAGGCGGCGGCCAGCGGGGTGGCGTTCAACAGTTCCATGTCGGGCCCGCCGCGCTCAGTTGATCTGCACCGAACCGCCCTTGATCCGGTTGACCCCGGTGGAGCGGCTGGAAAGATAGGCGCCACGGATGATCACCTTGCCGGCGCGGGTCAGGGTGATGCTGGCCTTGCCGCAGCGCAGGACGATCTCGCGTTCGGCGCTGAACTCCAGGCGTTCGCCGTCCAGCCGGGCGGACGCTTCCTGCGGCAGGCGCTGGATACGCCCGATCACCAGTGGCTGGCGCGGGTCGCCGGCGACGAACAGCAAAGCCACCTGGGCGCCGATATCGGCGCGACTGAGCTGGGTGGTGGTGGCCGCCGCCAGGCCGTGCTCGCTCGGGCAACCGGGATAGGCGACCACCGGAGCGGCGGCGTCCGGCACGTCGAGGAGGACGCCGATGACCACGCCGTCCAGGCGCGCGGGAAGGGCCGTCGTGGCCCCAGGTAGATGGATCTCGACACTCATGCGCTGACTCCCTGGCTCTGCGCCGCTTCAGTTCTGGAGGATCTTGCGTCCCTTCACCACCACGTTCTTGTCGGCCTTGACGTTGATCGCCCCGGATCCGTCGATGGTGATGTTCTTGCCGCTGATGACGATGCTGCCGTCCTTCTTCATGCGGATGCTGGCGGCACCGGTGACCAGGGTGATCGAGTCGCCGGCGTTGAGCGTGAAGCTCTTGCCCACGTCCAGGCTATCGTCCTTGCCCACCGAGGTATCGCGGCCCTGGCCGACGCTGCGCGACTCGTTCTTGCCGATGCTGGTGCTCTGGTTGCCGCCTATGTCGATGGTCTCGTTGGCGCCCACCGACTCGCTGCGGTCGGCGCCGATGCTGATCGTCTCGTTGTTGCCCACCGACTCGCTACGGTTCGCGCCGATGCTGATGGTCTCGTCGTTGCCGACGTCCTCGGTGCGATTGGCACCGATGCTGATCTTCTCGTTGCTGCCGACCTTCTCGGTGCGGTCGACGCCGATGCTGATGGTCTCGTTGCTGCCGACGTCCTCGGTGCGGTTCGCGCCGATACTGATCTTCTCGTTGTTGCCGACCTTCTCGGTGCGGTCGACGCCGATGGTTATGGTCTCGTTGTTGTCCACGGTCTCGGTGCGATCGTGCTTCACATGCACCGTCTCGTCGTGGTCGATGGTCTTGGTCCGGTCGTGGCCGACCCAGTGGCTCTCGTCGTTCTCGACCTCGATGTCCTGGTTCTTCTCGGCATGGATGAACAACTGCTCGGCGCCCTTCTTGTCCTCCATGCGGATCTCGTTGAAGTTGGCCGGCGTGCCGCCCTTGCTCGAACGGCTCTTGGTGCCGCTCTGGGTA
>NZ_SCND01000544.1:0-2663 GCF_005503585.1 Pseudomonas sp. 2VD | reverse complement strand
GTGTGAAATCACGGAAACCGCCGGCGGCATAGCGGAAGATCTCCAGGTTCTCGCTGCGCTTGGCCAGGGAGTCGACCAGGGTGAAGGCCAGCAGGTGAGGCAGGTGGCTGGTGGCCGCCAGAACCTCGTCGTGATGCTCGACCTCCATGTGCTCGACGTCCGCGCCCAGCGCGCGCCACAGGCTGTCGACCAGCGCCAGCGCGTCGGCATCGGTCTCCGCGGAGGGCGTGAGAATCACCTTGTGCCGGCGGAACAGGGGTCGACTGTTGCAGCGGCGTGACCTCAGTCATGCGCCAGCACCTTGCCCAGCGCCTGGAGGAAACGATCGTTCTCTTCCGGCAGCCCGATGGAGACGCGCAGGAAGGTCGGCATCCCGTAGCCAGCCACCGGACGCACGATCACGCCTTCGCGCAGCAGCGCCTGGTAGACCGGACCGGCATCGCGAGCCAGATCCACGGCGATGAAGTTGCCCTTCGAGGGAATCCAGGACAGGCCCAACGCGTGGAAGCCATCCTCCAGCTGCGCCATGCCGGAATCGTTTAGGCGGCGACTCTGCGCCAGGTAGTCATGGTCATCCAGCGCCGCGCAGGCAGCCGCCAGGGCCAGGCTATTGACATTGAACGGCTGGCGCACACGGTTGAGCACATCGGCCACCGCCTTGCTCGAAAGCGCGTAGCCGACCCGCAGCGAAGCCAGGCCATAGGCCTTGGAGAAAGTCCGCGAGACCAGCAGGTTGGGATGGCGCGCCAGGTAGTCCAGGCCATCGGGCAGCTCGTCGCCCTCGGCGTATTCGATATAGGCCTCGTCCAGCACCACCAGCACCTCCGCCGGCACCTGGGCGAGGAACCGCTCCAGGGCGTCCGCACCGAACCAGGTCCCGGTCGGGTTGTTCGGGTTGGCGACGAACACCACGCGAGTTTGCCCATCGATGGCGGCGAGCATCGCTTCCAGGTCATGCCCCCAGACGCGCGCCTTGACCGCCCGCCCCTCGGCGCCCACGGCCTGGGTGGCGATCGGGTAGACGGCGAAGGCATGTTCGCTGAACACGGCGTTCAGACCAGGCGCGAGGTAGGCACGGGCGACCAGGTCGAGAATGTCGTTGGAGCCGTTGCCCAGGGTCACCTGCGCCGCATCCACCGCGCAACGCTCGGCCAGCTTGCGCTTGAGTTCGAAACCGTTGCCGTCAGGATAACGGGTCAGTTCCGCAAGTTCGGCGCGGATAGCCTCCAGCGCCTTCGGGCTCGCACCCAGCGGGTTCTCGTTGCTGGCGAGCTTGACGATCGCCGCAGGGTCGATGCCCAGCTCGCGGGCCAGTTCGTCCACCGGCTTGCCAGGGACGTAGGGCGACAGCTTTTGCACCCCCGGCTGGGCCAGGGCAAGGAAATCGGACATGGATAGTTCAGCCTCGACGCGGGACGGGGCATTCATCGATGACCCGTCTCTTCGGAATGACAGCGCGCTCAGAGCACCGCTTTCGGATAGGAGCCCAGGACCTTCAGGGCGACGGCTTCCTGGCCGATCTTCTCCAGGACGTCCTTGATCAGCGGTTCTTTATGGTGGCCGACGAAATCGATGAAGAACACGTAGGTCCATTTGCCGCTGCGCGACGGGCGGGTTTCGATGCGGGTCAGGTCGATACCGTTGTTGTGGAACGGTACCAGCAGCTCGTGCAGGGCTCCCGGCTTGTTGCGCATGGAAACGATGATCGAGGTTTTGTCGTCGCCGGTCGGCGGCACCTCCTGGTTGCCGATGATCAGGAAGCGCGTGGAGTTGTCCGGGCGGTCCTCGATCTTCTCGTGCAGCTTGCTCAGGTCGTACAGGCTGGCCGCCATGTCGCCGGCGATCGCCGCCGAATTCCACTCGCTCTTCACCCGCTTGGCCGCGTCGGCGTTGCTCGACACCGCCACCCGCTCGACGCTCGGGTAGTGCGAGTCCAGCCACTTGCGACATTGCGCGAGGGATTGGGCATGGGAATAGATCCGGGTGATGTTGTCGGTCTTGGTGGTTTCGCCGACCAGCAGGTGATGGTGGATACGCAACTCGACTTCGCCGCAGATCACCATGTCGTGCTCGAGGAAGCTGTCGAGGGTATGGTTGACCGCCCCCTCGGTGGAGTTTTCCACAGGCACCACGCCGAAGTTCACCGCGCCGGCGGCGACCTCGCGGAACACCTCGTCGATCGCCGCCATCGGCGTGCTGATCACCGCGTTGCCGAAATGCTTGAGTGCCGCGGCCTGGGTAAAGGTGCCCTCGGGTCCGAGATAGGCCACTTTCAGCGGCTGCTCAAGCGCCAGGCAGGACGACATGATCTCGCGGAACAGCCGCGCGACCTCTTCGTTGTCCAGCGGCCCCTTGTTCAATTGCATGATGTGCTTGAGCACCCAGGCTTCGCGCTCGGGACGGTAGAACACCGGCGCCTCGCCCTCGCCCAGGGTTTGGGTCTTCACTCGCGCCACGTCCTGGGCGCAACGGGCACGCTCGCTGATCAGCTCGAGCAACTTCTCGTCGAGGCTGTCGATGCGCAGGCGCAAGGCCTTGAGCTGGTCCTGGTCCGCCATCAGCCGTGCTCCTTCTCGAACTCCGCCATGTATGCGACCAGCGCCTCGACCGCGTCCAGGCCAAGGGCGTTGTAGATGGAAGCGCGCATGCCGCCGACCGAGCGG
>NZ_SCND01000543.1:0-2677 GCF_005503585.1 Pseudomonas sp. 2VD | reverse complement strand
ACGGTTGGGTTCGAGGATGAGCTCCTGGGGAACATGGGCGGTATGCGGGTCGAGGTTGCCGGTGGGGGCGTCGAGCAGGACCAGCTGCGGCCGGTTGACCAGCGCGCGGGGGATCGCCACCCGCTGGCGCTCGCCGCAGGACAGCTCGGCCGGCTTGTGCGACAGGCGATGCCCCAGCCCGACCCGCTCCAGCAGCTCGGCCGCCCGCTGGCGGGCTTCCGCGATCGGCGTGCGGCCGATCAACAGCGGCATGCAGACGTTCTCCAGGGCGGTGAACTCCGGCAACAGGTGGTGGAACTGGTAGACGAAGCCCAGCGCGCGGTTGCGCAGCAGCCCGCGGGCCGTCTCGTTCAGCGCCGAGAGTTCCTCGCCGGCGAGCCAGACGCTGCCGGCGGAGGGCGTGTCCAGGCCGCCGAGCATGTTCAGCAAGGTGCTCTTGCCCGAACCGGAGCTGCCGACGATAGCCACCCGCTCCCCAGGCAGCAGGTTCAACTCGACGCCGGACAGCACCTGCACCGATTGCGGTCCCTCGTCGTAGCTCTTGCTCAGGTTGCGGCAACTCAGCACCGACTTGTCATTCATAACGCAAAGCCTCCGCAGGCTGGGTGCGAGCCGCACGCCAGGCTGGATACAAAGTGGCGAAGAAGCTGAGGACCAGGGCCGCGCCGCAGACCAGCACGACATCGTCGAGCATCAGTTGCGACGGCAGGTAATCGATGAAGTACACGTCGGACGCGAGGAACTGGTGGCCCAGCAGCTTTTCCAGGGCGGAAATCCAGGCGCTGACGTTGAGTGCCGCGACCACCCCGAGGACCCCGCCGACCAGCGTGCCGATCACCCCGATCACCGTACCCTGGACCATGAAGGTAGCCATGATCTGCCCCGGCGTGGCGCCGAGGGTACGAAGGATGGCGATGTCCGACTTCTTGTCGGTGACCACCATCACCAGGGTGGAAATGATGTTGAACGCGGCGACCGCGACGATCAGCAGCAGCAACAGGCCGATCATGGTCTTTTCCATGCGGATGGCCTGGTACAGGTTGCCGTGGCTGCGCGTCCAGTCGCGGGCGTAGAAGTCATTGTCGGTCAGGGTCCGGGCGATCTCCCAGGCCACCCGCGGCGCCTGGAACAGGTCGTCGAGCTTCAGGCGCAGCCCCTGTACCTGGTTGGTCTTCCAGCGCTGCAGGCGCGCGGCGTCTTCCAGGTGGATCAGCGACAGGCCGCCATCCAGTTCGCCGGCGCCGACGCGGAAGGTGCCGACCACGGTGAAACGCTTCATCCGCGGGAACACCCCGGCCGGGGTGACCGCCACCTCGGGGAGGATCAGGGTGACCTTGTCGCCGATGCCGACGCCGAGCTTCTGCGCCGCCAGTTGGCCGATGACGATGCCGAAGCCGCCGGCCTTGAGTTCCGCCAGCGAGCCCTGCTTGAAGAAATCGGGAATGATCGAGACCTTGGCCTCTTCCAGCGGATCGACCGCATCGACCATCACCGTCTGCACCGCGCCATTGGCGCTGAGCATGCCCTGCATCTGGGTGAACGGCGCTACCGCGCTGACATGCTCGTGGGCCTTGACCTTCTCGGCCAGGGCGCGCCAGTCATCGATGGGCTGGTACGACTCGACGGTGGCCTGCGGCACCATGCCGAGGATGCGGGTACGCATTTCGCGATCGAAGCCGTTCATCACCGAGAGCACCACGATCATCACCAGCACGCCCAGTGCCAGGCCGATCATCGAGGTCAGCGAAATGAAGGAGACGAAATGGCTGCGACGTTTGGCCCGCGTATAGCGCGTGCCGATGAAAACGGACAGGGGTCTGAACATGTCGCCCTTAGCTGGCAGAAAATGGATGCGTCGGGATGGCGAAGTGGCGAGGCATCGCCGGCGGCCTTACACTCTGACCATCACTGCCGCCGTGGGTTCGCCATGTCCACTCGTGACGCGGATGACCGCCGCGAATACTACCGTATCGAAGATACCCTCGCACTGGAATTTCGCCCTGCCGGGGCCGTCGAAGACGGCCTGGAGAGCGAGCCGGGGGCCACCCTGTTCAGCCTGCTCAGCGACCTCCACCTGATGGATTACGAGTCGCAGCACCTGCTGCGCCACATCAGCGAACGCGACCGCACGCTGGCCAACTACCTGAAGGTGATGAACAAGCGCATCGACCTGCTTGGCCAGGTCATGGTGCAGAGCCTGCTCAAGGAGATCGGCGAACCGCGCAAGGTCAGCCTGTCCGAGGGGGGCGTCAGCTTCCACCACGACCGCGCATTGCCGGTCGGCCAGTTGCTCGTCCTGCGCATGGTCCTGTTGCCGCAGGGGTTCGGCCTCGAACTGCGGGCCCGGGTAATCCACGCCCAGCCACACGACGACGAATTCGAGATCGGCACCGAGTTCGAAGCGTTGAGCGACGCACAGCGCCAGTTGCTGGCCCGGCATATCCTCCAGAAGCAGGCCCAGCAGCGCCGCCTGGCACGGGCCGGACAGGGCCCGCTCGGCGAGCCGGGCCAACCTTCTTCGACCTGAGATGTACCGATGCTCCGTACGCTACTGCTGTGCTCCCTCCTCCTCGCCCCGCCGCTGTTCGCCGACACCCTGAGCATTCCGCTGGGCGCCCAGGGCGATACCCGGGTCGCCCTGCCCGCGCGCGGCGAAAGCCGCGAAGCCGTGCTGCAA
>NZ_SCND01000542.1:0-2680 GCF_005503585.1 Pseudomonas sp. 2VD | reverse complement strand
CCCCGATACTACCCAGCGTCACCGCCGGTAGGCCGTTGATGAGTACCGTCGACGAAACGGCTGAGATCATCGGGCTTCCGCAGGCTGAGGCGTCGCCTTGCCGTGCTGCCGGCAGGCCGTCGAAAACGACGTCGGGAGAGCCCTGGACGATGGGGTTGCTGCCATGCCCTGGCACTGGGCAGGTCGTTGGATCGGTGACGCGGGCGGCGGGTTTTCCACTCATGTGCGGGTCCTTGCATCAGTGAGATGTGCTGGCCGCTCTGGCGGCCAATTCGGGATTGAACGAGTCGGCACCTATCGCCAGCGGAAGAAACGCAGAAGGGGACTTCTCCTTGTCCCACCTCCCGGCATTGGTTTCTTCTCCGGCCCGCCGAGGACCGTAGCGAGGTGCGCCGGTCAGTCTTGAGGGTGCGACGCGGAAGCGCCGGCTACCTGCAGCGCTGCAACTTCCAGCCGGGCGTCGCGGCGGGTCTGCTCCGTATGGCCCTGGATGATGCCGGGAATCAGGAAGGCATCGACGATCCACCAGATGCCGGTAATGATCAGGGGGAACAGGGTGAAACAACCGATCAGCGTGATGATCAGTTGGGTAAACGCCGTGCCGGTTTTCCCCAGGTAGAAGCGGTGTGCGCCGAAACCGCCCAGGAAGAACCACAGAAGATAGGCGGTGCCGGTGGATTTCTGGGCGTTGGAAACTTTCTGCTCCACGAGCATTTCAGACTGTAGTGACATGAGTTTTCCCACTGATCCATGCGGAAGACATGGTGGGAATTGAAACGTTGCCAACGGTGTTTTTTCAAGCGTCCAGTCTGAGGATGTTTTTGATTTGTAGTTTTATTGCGGGGCTCTGGAAGAGTCGGCCAGGAGTCGGAACTCCTGGACTTCGTAGAAGCGCTTAAAACAAACTGGCGAGTGGCTGGAGTTTATTGGCGAAAGGCGTCCGGCCGGGCGCCTTTCGCTTTTGTCCGTTAACTTCATAGTGGCGTGGTTTCGAACTTTATCTTTTGATAGTTCTCGAAAATGAACCTGTCTTCCGGCGACAGGGCCGTTTCGTCGAAGGGCAGGATCGCGCCGTCATGCATGACCTTGTAGTCGCGAGAGGTGATTTTCGTCTCCGCCGTGGTGAATGTACTCATGAAGCGCTTATGGGCATCCCCCTGGAACTCCTTCCTGTGCTGGAGGAAGTAGGCGAAGTCCATGTGCCCAACCATGAAGACGATGCTCCAGTCCTTCCTGGCGGCTATGTCCCATTTCCACATGGCGGAGAGTTTCCGCCTAATGGCCTGGTCGGACTCCCTCAGGGCCTTCTTGAGACAGTCGAAGGCGTAGGTACTGTCTATGTCGAATTCGCAGATGGTCAGGTAGTTCACGAACTTTTCGCCGAAGACACAACTGGAGCCGAGGGTGAAAATCTCGTATCCCGGGTAATACCTGCGAAAGAAATCAAGTTCCGTCAGGAACCAGTCTTCCAGTGCGGGTCGGCTGCTCTTTCCGTAGACGTTCTTGACGATGTCTGGCGTATATTCGAACCCTTCGCTGGTGCAGGTCAGAACGTTCTTCTCATCTTTGGCGATGACTATCCTGTTTTTTGCTCCTTTCGGTTCCTTTTTCATTTTTCTTGTCCTTCGAGCGTCTGTGGAGGCCGGTTTATCGTGTTTTGGAATCTCTGTTTTAGGTTTCGCTTTCCAGGGATATAAGACGCCTGCTTACCCTGGTAGTGAGTGTCTAGCTCAAATTCTTTTTCTGTGCTTGACGAAAAGTATGCGTTGGTTTCTCGGAGGCTCGTTTTCTTGGGCGGGGAGTTTCGAACCTGAATCCATGAATGTTTTCCTGCCAGCGTTCCAGAGCCTTGTTGGCGGCGGAATCGAACGGTCTCATTAAAAGATTCGGGAAATATCATTCCACGCGTCCGCAGCCAAAAGGGCGGGCTGGCGAAGCTCGCCGGGTGCCGGTCACGGTAGGGGAGGGAGCAGCAAGGCGAGCCGGCAACAGGAAAGGCCCGGCGCTGGAGGAGCAGGCAAGGAACTGGGCAAAGAAAAAGCCCCTGAAATTCACTAGGAAAATCAGGGGCTTATCGTTTGCGTTTGGTGGAGCCGGGGGGATTTGAACCCCCGTCCGCCAGCTCTCCGCTATCGGTTCTACATGCTTAGCCAGCTCTACTGAGTTAACTCCGCGCCGCCCGAGTGGCAGGGTGCTTGGAGCGAGCTGTATGAGTTTTAGCCGTTACGTCTACAGCGAACTTGGCGGCGATCCTGTTCTATCTGACAGTCGTTTCGGGTTTACAGGCATCCCCTAGCGACTGCTAGCCGCATTAAGCAGCTAGAGCGTAGTTGTCGTCGTTGGCAACTATAAGTTTGCAGCAGCGAATTTACGAGTTCTGCTACCAGCTCGGCATGCCCCTCAAGTTTTGTTACCGGCGTCGAATCCTAATCGGCCCCAAAACCTTGACAGGTCGACGACCAGTCTACGGCAAAGGGCTGCGAGAGTCCAATCCGCCGCTCATAAACCTTTGACGCCGCTGGGTTTCCCCTCCGGAGGCGGGCTCAGGTCCAGGGGTTTGTCCGGTGCCTTGGCGTTCCGCCCGGGCGCCAGCTGTTTTTCCACGTCGGCCTGGATCGCCTGCAACACCGGTTGCAGGTCGCGCATGTTGTCGCGGACCTCGGGGTAAGGGTGGTCCTTG
>NZ_SCND01000541.1:0-2691 GCF_005503585.1 Pseudomonas sp. 2VD | reverse complement strand
CTCCAGCAGTTCCGGGAAGGGCGTCGGCGCGGCCAGGGCGGCGGCGTGCCGGGCGAAGTCCACCGGCCTCCGGTTGTCCGGGTCGACCAGGCTGAAGTCCCAGTCCTCGCGCCCCTGGTAGAGATCGGGGATACCCGGGCAGGTCAGGCGCAGCAGGCATTGGGCGAGGCCATTCAGGGCCCCGGCCGGCATCAGTCGCGCCGCCGCGTTGCCCAGCGACTGGCGCAGGGCCTGGGCCAGTGGCGCGCGCAGGAGTTGTTCCAGATAGTCGGCGCAGGCGCGCTCGTAGTCTTCGTCGGGCGCGGTCCAGCGCGTGCGCAGCTTGGCTTCGCGCAAGGCCTTGCATTGCCATTCGCGCATCCGCGCGAGGAACGCTTGGTCCAGGGCGGCGCCGTCGCAAGGCGCGTCGAGCGGCCAACTGCCGAGCAGGGCCTGGAACAGGATCAGCTCGTCGCCGGGACTCGGCGCCGGCCCCTCGGCGAGGTCGCGGCGTAACGGCGTGGCCAGGCTTTGCCAGTGCTCGACGTTACGCGCGAACCAGGGCGCCAGTTCACTGAGCGCCGCAAGACGGGCGCGGGCGTCCTCGCCGCGCTTGTGGTCATGGCTGGCGGTGGCCAGCAGGGCGCGCGGGCTGGCCAGGCGCCTGGCTTCGCAGGCGGCATGGAATTCCTCGGCGGAAGCGGCGAAGCGCTGCGGGTCGAAGCCGACGTCGTTGCGCGAGAGCAGGGCCGCCGAGCGATAGCAGGCGGTATCCTCCACGGCCTTGGCGGCGGTCGGCGAACTCAACTGCTGGAAGCGCGCCAGCAACTCGCCGCGCAGGCGCCGCAGCGGACCGGGCGGCAGCTCGCGCAGCGGCTGCCCGCCGAGCCAGCGTTCGAGATGGTCGAGGACCGCCCGGTCGGCTTCGTCGAGATCCTCGCGGGCCGCCTCTGCGGCATAGCGGAACACCTCGCGATCCTGCACCGAGCGACCGCAGGCCCCGGCGTAGGTACGGTAGACCGGAAAGCGCGCGAGCAACTGGAACAGCGCGCGGCGGATACCGCCCAGGGTCAGGTCGCGGCTGGCCAGGTCGGCCCGCGCCACCCGCAAAAGACCCTGGGCGAGGTTCTCCAGGTCACCGGCGAGGCTTCCCGCCAGGACCAGTTGGCGAGCCTGGTAGACCTCGTCGAGAAACGCCTCCGGGCGTCCGCTGACCCGCTGCCAGAGTTCGCGCAACGGTCGTTCGCCGCGCGGATCGTGCTGCAACAGGCTGACCTGGTTCATGAAGTCGTAGCCGGTGGTGCCGTCGCACAGCCAATCCTCGGGCAGGCGCTCCTCGCCACCGAGGATCTTCTCAACGTACAGCAGCATCGGCGCGCCGCCGCGACGGGCGCGGATCCGCTCGCTGCGGCGGCGCAGGCGTCGGCAATAGCCGCGCGGATCGGCCAGGCCGTCGACGTGATCGATGCGCAGGCCATCGAGCAGACCGTCCTCGAGCAACTGGAAGACCTTGCCGTGCACGGCCTCGAACACCTCGCCGCGCTCGACCCGCAGGCCGACCAGTTCGCTGATGTCGAAGAAACGGCGCCAGTTGATGTCGTCCGCCGCGGTGCGCCAGCTGGCCAGGCGGTAGTGCTGCGCCTCGAGCAGGCGGTGCAGGCGTTGGCGAGCCTCCTCGTGGCGTTCCTGGAGCTTGCCCAGCGTGCGCTCCAGGGCGGCGCGCGGAGCGCTCTCGGCGAGCGCAGCCGCCAGTCGACGCTGCATCTCGCGCAAGGCCTCGCGGTCCTGCCGGCACTCGCGGAAACCGCCGGCCAGGTCTGACAGGCGCGGCTCGCCGCTGTCTTCCAGCAGCTCCGGGTAGCTGCCCGGCCAGAGGGGGAAGCGCTGCTCGCCGTGGCTCGCCAGCAGGCGGCCGGCCTCGCGGTCCAGGCTCAGGCCGATCTCCCCGGCAGCCAGGACCTCGCCGTAGTCGCTGCGCAGGAACGGCAGCAGCACCTGGCCGCGCAACGCGGCGTCGTGGGATTCCCACTGGATGTCGAAGAAACTCGCGTAGGGACTCTCGCGCCCCCATTCGAGCACGTCCTGCCACCAGGGATTGGCGCCGCCGCCGATGCCCATGTGGTTCGGCACTATGTCCATGAGCAGGCCCATGCCGCGTTGCCGCAGCCCCTGGATCAGGCGCAGCAGCGCCGGCTCGCCGCCCAGTTCCGGATTGATCCGGGTCGGGTCGACCACGTCGTAGCCGTGGCTGGAGCCGGGCCGCGCGCGGAACAGCGGCGAGGCGTAGAGATGGCTGATGCCCAGGTCGGCGAAATAGTCCAGCCAGGGCAGGGCATCGTCGAGGGTGAAGCCGGCGTGGAATTGCAGGCGCAGGGTAGCGCGGGGCTCAATCATGGGCGGCCTCCTCGGCATCCCGGCGGCTGCGTTCGAGCAGGCGCAGGCGCCGGTCGACCTGCGGCGTTCCGAGCATCTGCGCGGCGTTTTCCGGCCAGCGCCGCCGCCAGTTCGGGTGGGCGTCGCCGGGGCCGGGCAGGTTCGGCTGCTCCAGGCTGCCCAGGGCGTCCTCCAGGGGCAGTAGCACCAACGGCGCGGGGGTTGCCCCGACATAGCCGATGCAGGCGTCCAGCGGCACTTCGGCGGCGGGGTCGGGATCGACCGGCGGTTCGAGGCTGGCGGCCAGCGCCCGGCGCTCCTCGGCGCGCAGTTCCAGGT
>NZ_SCND01000540.1:0-2726 GCF_005503585.1 Pseudomonas sp. 2VD | reverse complement strand
TTGTATGTTTTCATCGTACGGCCAGCACGGAAGTCAGCAGGTACGGGGTCGTCGGCAGCGTCAGAGGTGTGTAAGAGACAGGCGTTCGTCGCGCTGAACTGCGCGGCGATCCCGGAAACCCTGATCGAGAGCGAACTGTTCGGTTATCGCGGCGGCAGCTTCACCGGCGCGCGCAAGGAGGGCATGCGCGGCAAGTTGCAGCAGGCTGACGGCGGCACCCTGTTCCTCGACGAGATCGGCGACATGCCGCTGGCCTTGCAGACCCGCCTGCTGCGGGTGCTGGAAGAGCGCCGGGTAGTACCGCTGGGCGGCGAGCCGGAGGATGTCGACGTGCGCCTGATCAGCGCTACCCACCGCGACCTGGCCGAGCTGGTCGCCGATGGACGCTTCCGCGAGGATCTCTACTACCGCCTCAATGGCATGGTCGTGAGCCTGCCGCCGCTGCGCGAGCGCAGCGACCGCGAGGAGCTGCTGGACTACCTGCTGGCCGAGGAAGCCAGGGGCCAGCGCATCCAGCTCGACGGCGAGGTTCGCCAGGGCCTGCTGGCCTACCGCTGGCCGGGCAACGTCCGGCAGATGCGCACGGTGCTACGGACCCTGGTGGCACTCTGCGAGGACGGCCGGGTCGGCCTGCGCGACCTGCCCGCGGATATCCGCCAGGCCCTGGCGGTGCTGCCGCCCGCCGCAGCGGCGCCCGCCCCGGCCGCGGGCAACAGCCTGGACGACGCCGAGCGAGCCGCGTTGCTGGCGGCGCTGGATGGCCAGCGCTGGCACGTGAGCCGGGTGGCCGAGCAACTGGGGATCAGCCGCAACACCCTGTATCGCAAGCTGCGCCGGCACGGCCTGGTGCGCGGTCAGGCCTGACGGGCGGGACGGCTCCAGGCGGGCCGCCGCGAGGCCGGCGGGAACCCCGCCGACGCCGCGTCGTCTGATGCCGCGACGCCGGGCGGCCGGCGCCTCCGCTGTGCTAATCTGCCGCCCATTCACAGCGCCTTCGACGGCTTGATCTGCAGGAGTCTGCATGCACATCCACGTACTCGGCATCTGCGGGACCTTCATGGGCTCGCTGGCCGTGCTGGCCAAGGAACTGGGCCACCGGGTGACCGGTTCCGACGCCAACGTCTACCCCCCCATGAGCACCCAGCTGCAAGCCCAGGGCATCGAGCTGATGCAGGGCTACGATCCGGCCCACCTGGAGCCGGCGCCGGACCTGGTAGTGATCGGCAACGCCCTGTCGCGCGGCAATCCGGCGGTGGAGCATGTCCTGAACAAGGGCCTGCCCTACGTTTCCGGCCCGCAGTGGCTGGCCGACCACGTGCTGCAAGGACGCTGGGTGCTGGCGGTGGCCGGTACCCACGGCAAGACCACCACCACCAGCATGCTCGCCTGGGTTCTGGAGCACGCCGGCATGAGCCCGGGCTTCCTGATCGGCGGGGTGCCGCAGAACTTCGGGGTTTCGGCGCGCCTGGGCGGTACGCCGTTCTTCGTGGTCGAGGCCGACGAGTACGACAGCGCCTTCTTCGACAAGCGCTCGAAGTTCGTCCATTACCGCCCGCGCACGGCGATCCTGAACAACCTGGAATTCGACCACGCGGATATCTTCCCCGACCTCGCGGCCATCGAGCGGCAGTTCCACCATCTGGTGCGCACTGTGCCGGGCGAGGGCCTGATCATTCGCCCGAGCGCCGAGAAAGCCCTGGAGCGCGTACTCGGGATGGGCTGCTGGACCCCGGTGCAGACCACCGGCGAAGGCGGCCAGTGGCAGGCGCGCCTGCTCGCCGAGGACGGCTCGCGCTTCGAGGTGCTGTTCGACGGCATCGTCCAGGGCGAGGTGGACTGGCCGCTGACCGGCCTGCACAACGTCGCCAACGCCCTCGCCAGCCTGGCGGCGGCGCGCCATGTCGGCGTGATGCCCAGCCAGGGCGCGGCGGCGCTCAGCGAGTTCCGCAACGTCAAGCGGCGCATGGAGAAGGTCGCGGAGGTCCGGGGCGTGACCCTCTACGACGACTTCGCCCACCATCCGACCGCCATCGCCACCACCCTCGACGGCCTGCGCAAGCAGGTTGGCGCCGATACCCAGGTGATCGCCATCGTCGAGCCGCGTTCCAACTCGATGAAGCTCGGCGCTCATCGCGACGGCCTGCCGGACAGCGTGCGCCAGGCCGACCAGGTGCTCTGGTACGCGCCGCCGAACCTGGGCTGGGACCTGGCCGCCACCGCCGCGCAATGCGCGATACCGTCGCAGGTCTGCGATACCCTGGAGGCGATCATAGAGCAGGTGCGCCAGCAGGCCAGGCCCGGCGCGCAAGTGGTGATCATGAGCAACGGCGGCTTCGGCGGCTTGCACGGCAAGCTGGCCGCGGCGCTGGCCGAGTGAGGGGCGCGATGAGCGGTCCGGAACGCATTACCCTGGCGATGACCGGCGCCTCAGGCGCCCAGTACGGCCTGCGCTTGCTCGATTGCCTGGTGCAGGAAGAGCGCGAGGTGCACTTCCTGATCTCCAAGGCCGCGCAACTGGTGATGGCCACCGAGACCGACGTGGCCCTGCCGGCCAAGCCGCAGGCGATGCAGGCCTTCCTCACCGAATATTGCGGTGCCGCCGCCGGACAGATCCGCGTGTTCGGCCAGAACGACTGGATGGCGCCGCCGGCCTCCGGCTCCAGCGCGCCCAATGCCATGGTGATCTGCCCGTGTTCCACCGGCACCCTGTCGGCGGTCGCCACGGG
>NZ_SCND01000539.1:0-2744 GCF_005503585.1 Pseudomonas sp. 2VD | reverse complement strand
CTCCAGGGCGCGCAGCACGGTAGCGCTCGGCTGGCCGCGCCAGGGCGAGTCCTGTAGCGGCGCGAGGCTGCCAAGCAGTTGCCGGAACACCTCGGCATGCTCGCTCGACAGCGCCTTCCAGCGTTCCAGGGCATCGCCCTCGGCGGCGCTGAAGTCGCCGGATTGCAGGCGCACCATCCATTCGATGGCCTCCTCGACGATGCGTTGCCGTTCCGGCTTCTCGCTCATTCCTGGAATCCCCGGTAGCAGCAGTGCAAGGCATCCTTCATCAACTGGTGGATGCGCCCCAGGGACAATCCGAGGCGTTCGCCGATCTGCACGTAGGTCAGGCCTTCCAGCTGACTCATCAGGAACACTGCGCGGGCCTGCCCGGACAGGCCGTCGAGCAGGCGGTCGATGGCTTGCAGGCTCTCGATCAGCATCCACTGCTCGTGAGGCGACGGCTGCACCGCCTCCGGCGCCTCGGCGAGGATCTGCAGGTAGGCGCGCTCCAGGTCCTTGCGCCGCCAGCTCTCGTACATCAGGCGTTGCGCGATGGTCGCGAGGAACGCCCGCGGCGAGCGGATCGACGCCGGGTCGGGGAGCATCCAGACCTGCAGGAAGGCCTCGGCGGCGAGGTCTTCGGCGCTGTGGCTACAGCCGGTCTGGTAGGACAGCTTCTTGCACAGCCAGTCGTAGTTCTGCTGGAACAACTGGGCGATCAGGGTGTTCTTGATGGAGCCTTGGCTATCCATGGTAAGCGTTCGCTGCTGGCAGGCCACGCCACGGATAGCGGTAGTGAGCCTGGAGGTTGAGGAACGGCGCCCGGGGCTGTTCCCGTGGCGCGCGGTAGGGAATCAATCGAGGCGCTCCCGGCAGTCCGCCGTGCCCGCCGCCGGCCGCTGCGCGGACAGCCAGCCGCAGGCGGCGGCGCCGAGGATCAGCGCGGCGCCCCACCAGGGGAGCGCGCGCACCGCCACCTGGTCCACCAGGATCGCGCCGATGAAGGCGCCCAGGGCCACGCCGAGCTGGATCGCGCTGGTGTTGAGGCTGATCTGGATCGCCGCGGTGTCCGGGCTGAGTTCCACCAGGTATTTCTGGATCGCCGGCCCCGGCGCCATGTTGAACACGCACCAGAACACCACCGCGCCCAGCAGCAGCGGCAGGCCGCCGGTGGCGAACGGCAGCAGGACCAGGGCCAGTGCATGCAGGAGCAGGAAGGCGACGAAGGTGGCCGGCCCCGGCCAGCGGTCGGCGGCACGTCCGCCGAGCAGCGCGCCGAGGATGCCGCCGCCCCCGTAGACCAGCAGGACCAGGCTGATGGTCGGTTTGTCGAGGGCCATGCTGCCGACCAGGAACGGCACGATGTAGGTGTAGACGGTGAACTGGCCGGTCATCTGCAACAGCGATGCCAGGTGGGCGAACGGCACCCGGCCCCGGGCCAGCGCCCGCAGTTGCTCCGCCGGGGCGATGCCGGGCGCGCCGGGGATGGCCGGCAGCAGGCGCAGGAGCAGCGGCAGGCCGAGCAACGCGACCCCGGCGAGCAGCAGGAACAGGCTGCGCCAACCCCAGAACTCGCCGATCAGGGTGCCCAGCGGTACGCCCAGCACCAGTGAGGCGACGATGCCGGCAAACACCAGGCCGATCGCCCGGCCGCGCCGTTCCGGTGCGACGATGGCCACCGCCAGGGTGATCGCCACCACCACAATGACCGAGGCACTGGCCGCCACCAGCAGCCGGCTCGCCAGCAACAGGGCGAAGCTCGGCGCGGCGGCGCTGGCCAGGTTGGCGCCGACGAACGCCAACAGCGCGCCGGCCAGCAGGCGGCGGCGCTCGATGCCGGCGCTGAGGTAGACCAGCAGCGGGCCGAGCAGCGCATAGACCAGCGCGTACAGGCTCATCAGCAACCCGGTCCGGCCCTGGCTGACGGCGAAACTGGCGGCCAGTTCGTCGAGCACCCCGGCCACCACCAGTTCCACCGTGCCGACCACGAAGGCCAGTCCGGCCAGCAGCCAGACGCCGACCTCCGCCCTGCTCCGTTCAGTCTCGCCCATGGCTGCGTGCCTCCCCGTCGATGGCGTAGCGATAGCGCCCGAGCATGACCAGCAGCCCTGCCGCCACGCCGAACGCGCCGAGCAGGACCAGCGTCGAGCCCGCGTAGGAGCCCGCGCGGTCGTAGAAGTAACCCAGCAGCCAGGACCCCAGGCTGATGGCGATGGCGAAGGTGAAGGGCTGGATCGAGCCATAGATCACGCTGAAATGGCGCAGGCCGAAGTAGCGGCTGACGAAGTACTGGGTGGTGCCGGTCTCGCCGCCGGCGCCCAGGCCGATCAGGAACACCGCGCCCCAGAGCAGCGCCGGCGGTCCGCCGAGGAGCAGGAGCAGCAGCCCGATAGCCGCCAGCACGGCGAACGGCAAGGCGATGCGCGGGGTGTCGTAGCGGTCCAGCAGGTAGCCCAGCGCCGGTTGCGAAACGATCATGCCGACCCACAGCGCCGCCAGCACGTCGGTGGCGACCTCCCGCGACAGGCCGTGCTCCTGCAACAGCGGCACGCCATGCACCATCACGCCGGTGACGGCGAACACGCCGAGGATCAGGTTGCCGACGATCAGCCAGAAGTCCGCCGAGCGCCAGGCCTGGCCTGGCGTCGCTCCGGGCAGCGCGCCGGCTGGCGGGCGCCGCGCCTGCGGCAGGTCGCCGGGGCGCTCGCGGAACAGCGCGTAGAGCAGCGGCAGCGCCAGCAGGCCTTCGAGCAGGCCATAGA
>NZ_SCND01000053.1:0-23893 GCF_005503585.1 Pseudomonas sp. 2VD | reverse complement strand
GTTCCCGCGAGGCCCTCGAGCTGCGCGATGGCGACAAGAGCCGTTACCTGGGCAAGGGCGTGCTGAAAGCCGTGGCCAACATCAACGGCCCGATCCGCGACCTGCTGCTGGGCAAGGACGCGGCCGACCAGAAAGCCCTCGACCACGCGATGATCGAGCTGGACGGCACCGAGAACAAGGCCAAGCTGGGCGCCAACGCGATCCTCGCGGTGTCCCTGGCTGCCGCCAAGGCCGCCGCCCAGGCCAAGGGCGTACCGCTGTACGCGCACATCGCTGACCTCAACGGCACTCCCGGCCAGTACTCCATGCCGGTGCCGATGATGAACATCATCAACGGCGGCGAGCATGCGGACAACAACGTCGATATCCAGGAATTCATGGTCCAGCCGGTCGGTGCGAAGAACTTCGCCGAGGCGCTGCGCATGGGCGCCGAGATCTTCCATCACCTCAAGGCCGTGCTGAAGGCCCGTGGCCTGAACACCGCCGTCGGTGACGAAGGCGGCTTCGCGCCGAACCTGTCGTCCAACGAAGACGCCCTGGCCGCCATCGCCGAGGCCGTCGAGAAGGCCGGCTACAAGCTGGGTGACGACGTGACCCTGGCCCTGGACTGCGCCTCCAGCGAATTCTTCAAGGACGGCAAGTACGACCTGGAAGGCGAAGGCAAGGTATTCGACGCCGCCGGTTTCGCCGATTACCTGGCCGGCCTGACCCAGCGCTACCCGATCATCTCCATCGAGGACGGCATGGACGAGTCCGACTGGGCCGGCTGGAAAGGCCTGACCGACAAGATCGGCGCCAAGGTCCAACTGGTCGGCGACGACCTGTTCGTGACCAACACCAAGATCCTCAAGGAAGGCATCGAGAAGGGCATCGGCAATTCGATCCTGATCAAGTTCAACCAGATCGGTTCGCTCACCGAGACCCTGGAGGCCATCCAGATGGCCAAGGCCGCCGGCTATACCGCGGTGATCTCGCACCGCTCCGGCGAAACCGAGGACTCGACCATCGCCGACCTGGCCGTGGGTACCGCCGCCGGTCAGATCAAGACCGGTTCGCTGTGCCGCTCCGACCGCGTGTCCAAGTACAACCAGTTGCTGCGCATCGAAGAGCAACTGGGCGCCAAGGCGCCGTACCGTGGTCGCGCGGAATTCCGCGGCTGAGCCTAGTCTGGTACGGTGAAGGGGTGGCAAGAGCCACCCCTTTTCTTCTCAAGGAGTTCGAGGCTTGAGGTTACGTAGCCCCTACTGGCTGTTCGTGGTGCTGATCCTGGCGCTGGCGGGCCTGCAATATCGCCTGTGGGTCGGCGATGGCAGCCTGGCGCAGGTGCGCGACCTGCAGAAGCAGATCGCCGACCAGCATGGCGAGAACGAGCGCCTGCTGGAGCGCAACCGGATTCTCGAAGCCGAAGTCGCCGAGCTGAAGAAAGGCACCGAGACCGTCGAGGAGCGCGCGCGGCACGAGCTCGGCATGGTCAAGGACGGCGAAACCCTCTACCAGCTCGCCAAGTGAGCTGACGACCCTTCTCCCGATGACGACTTCCGACCTTCCCGCCTTCTGGACGGTGATCCCCGCCGCCGGCGTGGGTTCGCGCATGCGCGCCGACCGCCCGAAGCAATATCTCGATCTTGCCGGTCGCACCGTGATCGAGCGCACCCTCGATTGTTTCCTCGAACACCCGATGCTCAGGGGCCTGGTGGTCTGCCTGGCCGAGGACGATCCCTACTGGCCCGGGCTGGACTGCGCCGCCAGCCGGCATGTGCAGCGCGCCGCCGGGGGCGCCGAGCGCGCCGGCTCGGTGTTGAACGGCTTGCTGCGCCTGCTGGAGTTGGGGGCACAGGCCGACGACTGGGTGCTGGTGCATGACGCCGCGCGGCCGAACCTGACCCGCGGCGACCTCGACCGCCTGCTCGAAGAACTCGCCGAAGATCCGGTCGGCGGGCTGCTGGCGGTGCCGGCGAGGGACACCCTCAAGCGCTCCGACCGCGACGGCCGGGTCAGCGAAACCATCGACCGCTCGGTGGTCTGGCTGGCCTATACGCCGCAGATGTTCCGCCTCGGCGCCCTGCACCGGGCGCTGGCCGATGCGTTGGTGGCCGGCGTGGCGATCACCGACGAGGCTTCGGCGATGGAGTGGGCCGGCTATGCGCCGAAGCTGGTGGAAGGGCGCGCCGACAACCTGAAGATCACCACCCCGGAAGACCTGCTGCGCCTGCAGCGCAGTTTTCCGCACTGAACCCTGGCACAAGAAAGCCGACCCTCGGGTCAGCTTTCTTGTCGTTGCAGGCTCGCTCGTTCAGCTTTCCAGCGGCACCTCTATGAGGAAGCGGAACAGCGCGCCATGCTGCTCCACCGCCAGGCATTTGTAGCCCTGGCGCTGGGTATCTTCGGGAATCCCGTGGACCGATTGCGAGCAGTCGGTGACCACTTCCAGGCGTTCGCCCGGCTGCATGGTCGCCAGGGTTTCCAGGGTGGCGATGGCGTTGTACGGGCAATGTTCGCCGCGCAGGTCAAGCGACAGGGTCGGTTTGTCGGTCTGGCTCATGGTTCGGTTTCCGCGGTCGGGTGAATCGGGAGGCGTTCAGTTGCACCAGCAGCAGGCACAGGGCCAGGCCGGCGAAGGTCAACAGCAGGCCGTTGCCGGGCCCGAAGCTTTCCAGCAGGTTGAGCTTGGGATAGGGCAGGGCTAGGCGGGTACCCAACTGGTCCCAAAAGACCGCCACCAGGGTTCCGCCGATGACGTTGCCGATGCCGACCACCCAGAAGTGCACCTGGCCTTCCATCGAACGGTACATCCAGCCGGTCTCGCAACCGCCGGCGAGGACGATGCCGATGCCGAAGAGAATGCCGCCGATGATCGCATTCGGGCCCATCCAGAAGATCTTCGGCGCGACGCCCAGGCGGATCGCGGCGAAGGTACCGATGCAGGCGGCCGCCATGCCGAGCAGGATGCCGAAGGCGGCGCGGGTCCGGCCGGTGGTCCAGAGGTCCCGTGCGGCGCTGGTGAAGCAGATCTGCGCGCGCTCGATCAGGCCGCCGAACAGCAGGCCGAACAGGCAGGCCATGCCCAGCACCAGCGATACCTCGAAGCGCCAGGCGGCGAACAGCGCGGCGAGCGCCAGCACCGCCAGGCCCAGGCGGGCCTGCAGGCGTGTGCGTCGGGCCAGGCTTTCGGCGTCGGGCAGGGCGCTGGCCGTGGCGCCGACTTTCAGCGGCGTGCGCAGGAACGGCAGCAGGCTGATCTTCACGCCGATCCAGGCGCCGCCGACGGTGGCGAACATGAAGGCCCAGGCGTGCAGGGAAAACATCGGGATACCGGTGAAGAACGCCGCCAGGTTGCAGCCCATCGCCAGGCGCGCGCCGAAGCCGGCGACGATACCGCCGACCAGGCCCTGCAGCAGGCGACGTTTGCTGGTCGGCCAGCGCAGGCTGACGTTGCCGGCCCAGAGGGCGCAGCACAGGGCGCCGAGGAACATGCCGATGATCATCACTCCGTCGATCCGGTCCAGCGGCGTGCCTTGAAGGCCGATCAGCCTGAAGTAGCTCCAGTCCTGTGGCTGGTAGCCGAACCAGGACAGCACGTGGCCGCCCCAGCGGGTGAATTCGCCGGTCACCGCCCAGAAGGTGCCGGTGAGCGCGAAGTAGTAGGCGGAGGCGACGCCGAGGGCGACCAGCGCCGGCAGCGGCGACCAGAACCTCACCAGGTAGCGTTGGCGAAACGCATTGAGGGCAGACATGCGACTTCCTTGAATCGATAGCGGGTGGAGCGGGAAACCGCCAAGTCTATCGCAGCGGTGAATTGCCTTACTGCTTCAGCGCAGGTTTTTCTCCCCGGCGAGTCCCGGATGGGATTGCGCCAGGCCTTCCTTGAGATAGTCCACCAGTTGCCTGACTTTCGGCGACAGGTGCCGCTGCTGCGGGTACAGCGCCCATACCGCGGTATTCGGCGGCTGGTGGCCTTCCAGCAGGGAGACCAGGCGGCCGCTGCGCAGATGCTCGATCACATAGTAGTCGGGCAGCTGGCACAGGCCGAAGCCGCGCAGGGCGGCGTCGAGCACCGCCTGGCCGCTGTTGCAGCGCCAGTTGCCCTGGACCCGGTGCTGGGTTTCCCGGCCGTCCTCGAGGAAGCTCCACAGGTCGCTGCTGCCGATCAGGCAATTGAACTGGCCGAGTTCCGTCGGCGACTGCGGAGTGCCGTGGCGGCGCAGGTATTCCGGGGTGGCGCAGAGGTACATGAGGCGTGGCGCCAACCGTGTGGCGACCAATCGCGAATCGCTCAGGCGGCCGAGGCGGATGGCCAGGTCGAAGCCCTCGTGGAGCAGGTCCAACTGGCGGTTGGACAGCTCGATGTCGACCCGCAGTTGCGGATAGTCGGCCATGAAGGCATTCACCAGCGGCACGATGAAACGTTCGCCGTAGGCTACCGCGCAGGTCATGCGCAGCAGGCCCTTGGGCTCCGCGGAGAGGTCGCTGACCGCGCGCAGGGCTTCGTCGCGGGCGTCCTGCAGGCGCTGGCAATGTTGCAGGAAGGTCTGTCCGGCTTCGCTCAGCGATACTCGCCGGGTGCTGCGGTAGAGCAGGCGGGTCTGCAGGCGCTCCTCCAGGCGGGCGACCTGGCGGCTGATGTGCGACGAGGAAACGCCCATGCGTTCGGCTGCCGCAGTGAACTGCCCGGTTTCGGCGACAGCGACGAATTCGTCGAGTCCTTCCCAGCGATTCATCTGGATTGTCCCTGTATGGCAATAATGTTTTGATTATTGCCTGATTATTCCTTGAAACGCGGTTTTCTACACTTTCCGTTTCAGTGGGTCGCTTAGCGGCCCGCCGGCTTCTATCGTTCAGGAGTTCCCAGATGATCAAGTCCCGTGCCGCCGTCGCCTTCGCCCCCAACAAGCCGTTGGAAATCGTCGAGGTGGATGTGGCGCCGCCGCAGAAGGGCGAGGTACTGGTGCGCATCGTCGCCACCGGCGTCTGCCATACCGATGCGTACACCCTGTCCGGCCAGGATTCCGAGGGGGTGTTCCCGTGCATTCTGGGCCACGAAGGTGGCGGCATCGTCGAAGCGGTGGGCGAGGGCGTGACCTCCCTGCAGGTGGGCGACCATGTCATCCCGCTCTACACCGCCGAGTGCGGCAAGTGCAAATTCTGCCTGTCCGGCAAGACCAACCTCTGCCAGGCCGTGCGCGCCACCCAGGGCAAGGGCCTGATGCCCGACGGCACCAGCCGTTTCTCCTACAAGGGCGAGCCGGTCTTCCACTACATGGGCTGCTCGACCTTCTCCGAATACACCGTGCTGCCGGAAATCTCCCTGGCGAAGATTCCCAAGGACGCGCCGCTGGAGAAGGTCTGCCTGCTTGGTTGCGGCGTCACCACCGGGATCGGCGCCGTGCTGAATACCGCCAAGGTGGAAGAGGGCGCTACCGTTGCCATCTTCGGCCTGGGCGGTATCGGCCTGGCGGCGATCATCGGGGCGAAGATGGCCAAGGCCGCGCGCATCATCGCGGTCGACATCAACCCGGGCAAGTTCGACATCGCCAGGGAGCTGGGCGCCACCGACTTCATCAATCCGAAGGACTACGACAAGCCGATCCAGGACGTCATCGTCGAACTGACCGATGGCGGCGTCGACTACTCCTTCGAGTGCGTCGGCAACGTGCAGTTGATGCGCGCCGCGCTGGAATGCTGCCACAAGGGCTGGGGCGAGTCGGTGATCATCGGTGTCGCCGGCGCCGGCCAGGAAATCAGCACCCGGCCGTTCCAACTGGTCACCGGCCGCGTCTGGCGCGGTTCGGCGTTCGGCGGGGTGCGCGGGCGCAGCGAGTTGCCGAGCTATGTCGAGAAGGCGCAGAAGGGCGAGATCCCGCTGGATACCTTCATCACCCACACCATGGGGCTGGAGGACATCAACGAGGCCTTCGAGCTGATGCACGAAGGCAAGAGCATCCGCACCGTCATTCATTACTGACAAGCCGTCGCGGCGGGCGCTGCGGCTCGCCACGACTGTTTCACGGAGGTCACGTGAAGGATTCCCTCGAACTGATCGGCAGCCAGAAGACCTTCGGCGGCTGGCACCAGCGTTACCGTCATTTTTCCCGGACCCTGAACTGCGAGATGGTCTTCGCCATCTACCTGCCGCCCCAGGCCGAGCCGGAGGCGGCGCTGCCGGCCCTGTACTGGCTGTCCGGGCTGACCTGTACCGACGAGAACTTCATGCAGAAGGCCGGCGCCCAGCGGGTCGCCGCCGAACTGGGATTGGTACTGGTGGCGCCGGATACCAGCCCGCGCGGCAGCGGTGTCCCCGGCGATCCCGACGGCGCCTGGGACTTCGGCCTGGGCGCAGGCTTCTACCTGAACGCCACGCAGGAGCCCTGGTCCGCGCACTACCGCATGCACGACTACGTGGTGCACGAGTTGCCGGCGCTGATCGAGGCGCATTTCCCGGTGTCCCGGCGGCGCGGCATCAGCGGGCACTCGATGGGCGGGCATGGCGCGCTGGTCTGCGCGCTGCGCAACCCGGGGCGCTACCTGTCGCTGTCGGCCTTTGCGCCGATCTGCCATCCGAGCGATTGCCCCTGGGGCCAGAAGGCGTTCTCTCGCTACCTGGGCGAGGACCCGGCGGCCTGGCGCGAGTGGGATGCCTGTGCGTTGCTCGAGGGTGCGTCCGAACGCTTGCCGATCCTGGTCGACCAGGGCGAGCGCGACGACTTCCTCGCCGTCCAGCTCAAGCCGGAAGCGCTACGCAATGCGGCGGACAAGGCCGGCCACCCGCTGGAGCTGCGTCTGCAACCAGGCTACGACCACAGCTACTACTTCATCGCCAGTTTCATCGAGGATCACCTGCGCCACCATGCCCAGGTTCTCAACGGTTGATCCGCGATACCTGAAGCCTGCCCCGATCCGGGGTAGAATCACGCCCTGATTCCAACCAGGGCGTTTTTTCATGCGAATTGGCCATGGCTACGACGTGCATCGCTTCGGCGAGGGCGACTTCATCACCCTCGGCGGCGTGCGCATTCCCCACAAACATGGGCTGGTCGCCCACTCCGACGGCGACGTGCTGCTGCACGCTTTGTCCGATGCGCTGCTCGGCGCGGCGGCGCTGGGCGACATCGGCAAGCACTTCCCGGACACCGACCCGCGGTTCAAGGGCGCCGACAGTCGCGCGCTGCTGCGACATGTGGTCGCCATCGTCGCCGAGAAGGGCTGGAAGGTCGGCAACGTCGACGCCACCATCGTCGCCCAGGCACCGAAGATGGCGCCGCACATCGAAACCATGCGCGGGTCGATCGCCGAGGACCTCGGCGTCGCGGTCGACCAGGTCAACGTCAAGGCCACCACTACCGAGCGGCTAGGTTTCACCGGACGCGAAGAGGGCATTGCTGTACATGCGGTCGCTTTGCTGATGGCCCGATGAGCGTTCTCGGCGAACTCGACCTGCTCGGGCCGCGCGCCCATGGGGCAGCCTGCGGCGAGGCGGTGCTCAAGGCCGTGGCCGAGGACTTCCAGGTCGACGAGGTGCTGGACATTCCCCTCAGCGGTGAAGGCGAGCACCTCTGGTTGTGGGTGGAAAAGCGCGGATTGAACACCGAGGAGGCGGCCCGTCGCCTCGGCCGCGCCGCCGGCGTGCAGCAGAAGAACGTCAGCTACGCCGGGCTGAAGGACCGCCAGGCCCTGACCCGGCAATGGTTCAGCCTGCACCTGCCGGGCAAGGCCGATCCCGACCTGGGCGCAGCCGAGGGCGCGGACCTGCGGATTCTTCGCCGCACCCGTCATTCGCGCAAGTTGCAGCGAGGCGCGCACGCCGCCAACGGCTTCACCCTGCGTCTGACCGGGCTGCGGGCGGAGCGTGCCGTTCTCGACGCGCGCTTGGAACGTATCGCCGCGGACGGCGTGCCCAACTATTTCGGCCTGCAACGCTTCGGCCACGGCGGCGGCAACCTGGTCGACGCGCGCAGTTGCGCGGAACAGGACCTGCTGCCGGCGAACCGCAACCTGCGTTCGCGCTTCCTTTCCGCCGGGCGCAGCTACCTGTTCAACCGCCTGCTCGCCGAGCGGGTCGCGGGGGGGAGCTGGAACCGGGCAGTGGTCGGCGACCTGCTGGCCTTCACCGACAGCCGCAGCTTTTTCCTCGCTGGCGAGGAAGAATGCCGCGATGCCCGTCTGGCCGCCCTCGACCTGCACCCCACCGGACCGCTCTGGGGCGAGGGCGATCCGCCGAGCGGCGCCGGCGTCCTCGACCGCGAGCTGGCCCTGGCCGGGAGCGAGCCGGCGCTCTGTCGCTGGCTGGCGAAGGCGGGCATGGCGCACGAACGGCGCATCCTGCGGCTCCCCATCCAGGGGCTGGCGTGGCATTATCCCGAACCTGATGTTCTGCAACTGGAATTCGTCCTGCCGGCCGGTTGTTTCGCCACCGTAGTGGTGCGTGAAATCCTCGACCTGGTACCGACAGGGCAGACGGAAAACCCATGCGCATACTGATTGCCAACGACGACGGGGTGACCGCACCCGGTATCGCCGCGCTTTACGACGCGCTGGCGGATCATGCCGACTGCGTAGTGATCGCCCCCGACCAGGACAAGAGCGGCGCCAGCAGTTCCCTGACGCTGGACCGTCCGCTGCACCCGCAGCGCCTGGACAACGGATTCATCAGCCTCAACGGCACGCCGACCGACTGCGTGCACCTGGGCCTGAACGGCTTGCTGGAGGAATTGCCGGACATGGTGGTCTCGGGTATCAACCTGGGCGCCAACCTCGGCGATGACGTCCTCTATTCCGGTACCGTGGCGGCGGCCATCGAAGGGCGCTTCCTGAAGGGGCCGGCCTTCGCCTTCTCGCTGGTCTCGCGGTTGACGGACAACCTGCCCACCGCCATGCACTTCGCCCGCCTGCTGGTCTCCGCCCACGAGCGCCTGGCCGTGCCGCCGCGTACCGTGCTCAACGTCAATATCCCGAACCTGCCGCTGGATCGCGTACGCGGTATCCAGTTGACCCGCCTCGGGCACCGCGCCCGTGCCGCCGCACCGGTGAAGGTGGTCAATCCGCGCGGCAAGGAAGGCTACTGGATCGCCGCGGCCGGCGATGCCGAGGATGGCGGGCCGGGGACGGATTTCCACGCGGTCATGCAAGGCTACGTGTCGATCACCCCGTTGCAGCTGGACCGCACCTTCCACGAAGCCTTCGGCGGCCTCGACGAGTGGCTGGGAGGACTGACGTGATGTCTGAAGACCTGCATCGCCGGGGTATCGGCATGACCTCCCAGCGTACCCGAGAGCGCCTGATCCAGCGCCTGTACGAAGAAGGCCTGTCCAACGCCCACGTGCTCGAGGTGATCCGCCGCACGCCGCGTCATCTGTTCGTCGACGAGGCGCTCTCGCATCGCGCCTACGAAGACACCGCCCTGCCGATCGGCCACAACCAGACCATTTCCCAGCCGTTCATGGTGGCGCGGATGACCGAGTTGCTGCTGGCGGCCGGCCCGCTGGACAAGGTCATGGAGATCGGTACCGGGTCCGGCTACCAGACCGCGGTGCTGGCGCAACTGGTCGAGCGGGTCTTCTCCGTCGAGCGGATCCAGGCGTTGCAGGACAAGGCCAAGGAGCGTCTTGCGGAGCTAAACCTGCGTAATGTTGTCTTTCGTTGGGGCGATGGCTGGGAAGGCTGGTCGGCGTTGGCTCCCTACAATGGAATAATCGTCACCGCGGCGGCCACGGAAGTCCCGCAGTCGTTGCTGGACCAGTTGGCCCCGGGGGGGCGCCTGGTGATTCCGGTCGGTGGCGGCGAGGTCCAGCAACTGATGCTGATCGTCCGCACCGAGGACGGGTTCAGCCGCCAGGTACTCGACTCGGTACGTTTCGTCCCGCTGCTCAACGGCCCGATCGCCTGAGCCGGCGGCCGGCGTCGCCGGCCCGATTGAACGAAAGCGAAGAAGATGGATAAGGGGGAAGGATTGAGGCTAGCAGCGACCCTGCGGCAATGGACTCGGCTCTACGGTGGCTGCCACCTGTTGCTCGGGGCCGTCGTCTGTTCCCTTCTCGCCGCCTGTTCGTCGTCGCCTCCCGGCGGGGTCAAGGTCGTCGATCGCAACGGTTCCGCGCCTGCCGCTGCGCGGCGTACGCCGGTCACCAGCGGGCAGTACATCGTGCGCCGCGGCGACACCCTGTATTCCATTGCCTTCCGCTTCGGCTGGGACTGGAAAGCCCTGGCCGCGCGCAATGGCATCGCACCGCCCTATACCATCCAGGTCGGTCAAGCTATCCAATTTGGTGGGCGGGCACCGGTGCAACCGCCCGTCGCGAAAAACACGCCGGTCGTCGCTCCGCCCGTGGCGACCAAGCCTGCCCCGGTTCCACCCGCTGTTAGTACGTCGGTACCTGCCAAGCCGGCACCGGCTCCGGCCTCGACCACGACCCCACCCAGCAGCGGCGCGACTCCCGTCGTCGCGGGGCCTGCGGTGGGCGGTTGGGCATGGCCTGCGAGCGGTACTCTGATCGGCCGTTTTGCCTCAAACGGAAGTTTGAATAAAGGGATTGATATAGCCGGTCAATTGGGCCAGCCTGTCCTGGCTGCGTCTGGTGGGACCGTTGTATACGCCGGTAGTGGTTTGCGGGGCTACGGCGAGTTGGTCATCATCAAACACAACGAGACCTACGTGAGTGCCTACGGTCACAACCGCAGGCTGCTGGTGCGGGAAGGGCAACAGGTCAAGGTAGGGCAATCGATTGCCGAGATGGGCTCCACAGGAACCGATCGGGTGAAGCTGCACTTCGAGATTCGCCGCCAGGGTAAGCCTGTCGATCCACTGCAATATTTGCCACGTCGCTGACCGGGAGTTCGCCCGCCCACATCATGTAGGTGAGCGGGTCCGGGCGTGTCCAGCGGGAAAGGAATCGCCCGGGCTTGAGTCGAACTCATGCAAGGGATAACGACATGGCACTCAAAAAAGAAGGGCCGGAGTTTGACCACGATGATGAAGTGCTCCTCCTGGAGCCCGGCATCATGCTGGACGAGTCGTCTGCCGACGAGCAGCCTTCTCCCCGGGCAACTCCAAAAGCCACCACTTCCTTCTCTTCCAAACAACACAAGCACATCGACTACACGCGCGCGTTGGACGCAACGCAGCTGTATCTCAACGAAATCGGTTTCTCGCCCCTGTTGACGCCCGAAGAGGAAGTCCACTTCGCTCGTCTGGCGCAGAAGGGCGATCCCGCTGGTCGGAAGCGGATGATCGAGAGCAACCTGCGGTTGGTGGTGAAGATCGCCCGGCGCTATGTCAATCGCGGACTGTCCCTGCTCGATCTGATCGAGGAAGGCAACCTAGGCCTGATCCGCGCCGTGGAGAAGTTCGATCCGGAGCGCGGATTCCGGTTCTCGACCTACGCCACCTGGTGGATCCGCCAGACCATCGAGCGGGCCATCATGAACCAGACCCGGACCATTCGCTTGCCGATCCATGTGGTCAAGGAGCTCAACGTCTACCTGCGTGCGGCGCGGGAACTGACCCACAAGCTCGACCACGAACCTTCCCCCGAAGAAATCGCCAACCTGCTGGAGAAGCCGGTCGCCGAGGTCAAGCGCATGCTCGGCCTGAACGAACGGGTGACTTCGGTGGACGTCTCTCTTGGTCCGGACTCGGACAAGACCCTGCTGGATACGCTCACCGACGATCGCCCCACCGACCCGTGCGAGCTGCTGCAGGATGACGATCTCAGCGAAAGCATCGACCAGTGGCTGACGGAACTCACCGACAAGCAGCGTGAGGTGGTGATTCGCCGCTTCGGCTTGCGCGGGCACGAAAGCAGCACGCTGGAAGAGGTCGGCCAGGAAATCGGCCTGACCCGCGAGCGGGTTCGTCAGATCCAGGTCGAGGCGCTGAAGCGCTTGCGGGAGATCCTGGAGAAGAACGGCCTGTCGAGTGACGCGCTGTTCCAGTGACGGAAATCCTCAGGCCCACGGAAGACCCGGCGTTCGCCGGGTTTTTTGTGTCTGTTCTTGTAAGCATTAACTTACACAGTGTGTGAGCCTAAGTAGATAAATGCCCGGGAGGTTTGCCAAAAACACTCGGTGAATTTAAGTAACTTATTGAAAATAAAGGAATATATTTTTCTAAAATGGCTGCCGAAGAAGCTTCGCTGGGTTTTCTGGCAGGTTGCGGGAGCACAGGGAATCGCTAATATCACTCCTGCGTACAGGGAACACGCAACCCCGAAGGATCGGGGAAGGGACGTCGCCAGGGAGGCGATTCATCAGGATGATGACGAGGGACTGAAGAGTGGGCGGGGTAATACCCCGCCCCTTTTTTTTGCCTGCCGTTTTACTCGTCGCCAAAGAAAAGGCCCGCTGTTTGCGGGCCTTGGCGTATCAGCGCTCCAGATGCTGGAGCTTGCCGGCGACGCCGTCCCATTCCTCGGCGTCGGGCAGGGCATCCTTCTTCTCGGTGATGTTCGGCCAGACTTCCGCCAGCTCGCTGTTCAGCTCGATGAATTCCTGCATGTTCTCCGGCACTTCGTCTTCGGAGAAAATCGCCTGGGCCGGACATTCGGGCTCGCACAGGGCGCAGTCGATGCACTCGTCCGGATGGATGACCAGGAAGTTGGGTCCTTCGTAGAAGCAGTCTACCGGGCAGACTTCCACGCAGTCGGTGTATTTGCACTTGATGCAGTTGTCGGTGACGACGAAGGTCATTTTCTAGTTCTCTCCTCAGGCGGGCGGCTAAGCGCGCGCGATTCTAGCAGCTTGTGCGGTAGTCCGTCAGACCCGCATCTTCCATGCATATAACAGATCGAGAGCTTGCCGCGGGCTGATATCGTCGGGATTGATCCTCGACAATTCATCGATCACCGGGTGCGGCAGGCTGGCGAACAGGTCGCTCTGCATCGGCGAGGCGGGCTTGCCGCTCTGCTGGCTCGGCATCTCGTGCGGCAGGCTGGTGGTTTCCAGGCGCTTGAGGTGTTCGCGGGCGCGCTGGATTACCGGAGTCGGCACGCCGGCCAACTGGGCCACCGCGAGGCCGTAGCTCTGGCTCGCCGGTCCCGGCAGTACATGGTGCAGGAACACGATGCGTTCATTGTGCTCGGTCGCGTTCAGGTGCACGTTGGCTACCGCGGGCTGGCTTTCCGGCAGTACGGTCAGCTCGAAGTAGTGGGTGGCGAACAGGGTGAAGGCGCGAGTCCGGGCCAGGTCCTCGGCCGCTGCCCAGGCCAGTGACAGGCCGTCGAAGGTGCTGGTGCCGCGGCCGACCTCATCCATCAGCACCAGGCTCTTGTCAGTGGCGTTGTGCAGGATGTTGGCGGTTTCGCTCATCTCCACCATGAAGGTCGAGCGGCCGCCGGCAAGGTCGTCGGACGAGCCGATGCGGGTGAAGATGCGGTCCACCAGGGACAGCTCGCAGCGTGCAGCCGGAACGAAGCTGCCGATGTGCGCAAGCAGCACGATCAGCGCGGTTTGCCGCATGTAGGTGGATTTACCGCCCATGTTCGGACCGGTGATCACCAGCATCCGGGTGTCGGCATCCAGCGCCAGGTCGTTGGCCACGAACGGTGTCTCCAGCACCTGCTCGACCACCGGATGGCGGCCCTGCTCGATGTGCAGGCAGGTGTGTTCGACGAACCGCGGGCGATTCAGGTCGAGGTTCAGCGCGCGTTCGGCGAGATTCGCCAGCACGTCCAGCTCCGCCAGCGCCGAGGCGCTGTCCTGGAGCGGAGCGAGGTGGCCGATCAGGCGTTCCAGCAGCTCTTCGTAGAGCGCCTTCTCGCGGGCCAGGGCGCGGCTCTGGGCCGACAGCGCCTTGTCCTCGAAGGCCTTCAGTTCCGGCGTGATGAAGCGCTCGGCGCCTTTCAGGGTCTGCCGGCGGATGTAGTCGGCCGGCGCCTGTTCGGCCTGCACCCGTGGCAGCTCGATGAAGTAGCCATGGATGCGGTTGTAGCCGACCTTCAGGTTGGGCAGGCCGGTGCGGGCCTTCTCGCGCGCTTCCAGGTCCATCAGGAATTGCCCGGCGTTTTCGCTCAGCGCCTGCAGCTCGTCCAGCTCGGCGTCATAGCCGGTCTTGATCACGCCACCGTCGCGGATCACCGCTGGCGGGTTGTCGATGATCGCCTTGGCCAGCAGTTCGGCGAGTTCGGGATAGGTGCCGATGGTGGTGGCCAGCGCCTGCAGGTGCGGCGCTTCCAGTTCGGTCATGGCGTTCTGCAGGTCCGGCAACGCCGCCAGCGCGTCGCGCAGGCGCGCCAGGTCGCGAGGGCGGGCGTTGCGCAGGCCGATGCGGGCGAGGATACGTTCGAGGTCGCCGATTTCCTTGAGCTGCGGTTGCAGGTTCTCGAAGCGATAGCGTTCCAGCAGGCAGGCGATGGACTCCTGGCGGGCTTCCAGCACCGCGCGGTCACGCAGCGGACGGTTCAGCCAGCGGCTCATCAGGCGGCTGGCCATGGCGGTCTGGCAGCGGTCGACCACCGATTGCAGGGTGTTCTCGCGGCCACCGCTGAGGTTGATATCCAGCTCCAGGTTGCGGCGGCTGGCGCCGTCGAGGATCACCGTGTCATCGAGGCGGTCGTGGCGCAGGCTGCGCAGGTGCGGCAGGGCGGTACGCTGGGTTTCCTTGGCGTAGGCGAGCAGGCAGCCGGCGGCGCCGATGGCTAGGGTCAGGTTCTGGCAGCCGAAGCCTTTCAGGTCCTGGGTGCCGAATTGCTGGCAGAGGCTCTTGTGCGCCGAGTCGCGATCGAAGTCCCACGGCGCGCGGCGACGTACGCCGCGGCGCTTCTCCGCCGGCAGGCCCTGTGGCCAGTCGTCGGGAATCAGCAGCTCGGCCGGGTTGAGGCGCTCCAGTTCGGCCAGCAGGGTTTCCCAGCCTTTTATCTCCTGGACGCTGAAGCGGCCGCTGGTGATGTCCAGCACGGCGAGGCCGAACAGGCGCTCGTCGCCGAGGATCGCCGCCAGCAGGTTGTCGCGGCGTTCGTCGAGCAGCGCCTCGTCGCTCACCGTGCCGGGGGTGATGATCCGCACCACCTGGCGCTCCACCGGCCCCTTGCTGGTGGCCGGGTCGCCGATCTGCTCGCAGATCGCCACCGACTCGCCGAGCTTGACCAGCTTGGCCAGGTAGCCCTCCGCCGAATGGAAGGGAATGCCTGCCATCGGGATCGCCTTGCCGCCGGACTGGCCGCGCGCGGTCAGGGTGATGTCGAGCAGCTTGGCGGCCTTCTTCGCGTCCTCGTAGAACAGCTCGTAGAAGTCGCCCATGCGATAGAACATCAATTGGTCGGGGTGCTGATGCTTCAGTTTGAAGTACTGCTGCATCATTGGCGTGTGCTGAGAGAGGTCGGTCATACGGGCCTTCGGAAGCGGGCTTTGGACGGTGCAAAAGAGGGCAATGTTAACCCGATTCACCGGCCTGTGTCGGGTCCGTTCGGAACCGGCGCGGACCCTCAGGTCCGCGCCTGTGCGGGCTGCTTTCAGCGTGCCGCGGTATAGCTGGCGCCGAGCTTCTGCCGACCGTCGGGCAGGTTGATCTGCGCCGGGTCGAGACGCCAGACCCGCGCCGCGGTGATGTCGCCGAGGAGCAGGCTGTAGGTCGGGTCGAACGAAGTGCTGGAGAAGATCAGGTAGTCCTCGTTCACCGGCGCGGCGTCGGAATTGTCGCCCTGGCAGTGGTTGAGCGGCAGGATCGCCGGGGTGCCGGGCGGGCTGTTGGGTACGACCATGGCCAACTGGTCGTTGCCGGCCGGCTGGGTGCGCGAGAGGAAGTAGGCGGTATAGTCGCGTACCACCGGGTAATAGTCGCGGCCCCCCGCGGCCGGGGTGGCGAGGGCGCTGACCTGGCCGTTCTCCAGGTTCCTGCGCACCACCCGCAGGCTGTCGCCGGCTCCTGTCGCGTAGACCACGTACTTGCCTGAGGGGGTGAGGAACGGCATCGACTCCTCGGTGCTCCAGCCGTCGCCGGTCACGGCTTTCCAGGCGCTCACGCCGACGCTGCCATCGCCATTGAAGACCAGGGTGGCGAGGCGGATGTCGCCCTCGTGCTTGAGCACGACCTGGCGGCCGTCGAAGGAGAACTTCGGATCCTCGTTGCGACCGCCGATGGCCGCGGTCAGGTTGCTCGGCGCCTGGGTACCGCCGATGGCCCAGGCGAACACGTGCCAGGCGCCATTCTGGCGGCCCATGAAGGTCAGGTAGCGGCCGTCCGGGGAGAAATGCGCATTCATCGGGTCCTCGATGTTCCAGCCGGGCTGGTTGAGCTGGCGGGTGCTCTTGCTCTTGAAGTCGTGCAGGTAGAGGTTCGAGGAGCCGTCCCCGTACTCCATATAGCTGTGGTAGACCAGGCGCCCGCCGAGCGCGGGCAGGCTGCTGGCGGGTTGCAGGGCCAGGTTGGCGGTGCAGGCCGCATGGGCGGGGAGGCTGGCTACGGGGGAGAGGAGCAGGGCGAGGGAGAGCAGAGAGACCTTGAGTGGCGCGATGTTCATGAGGTGCCTTTCCTTGGACGGTGATGGAACACGCATGTTCGCGCATTCGCTGCCTTCGCGCGGTTGCGCTTGTCCGAAAGCTGCTTCTGAATGGAAAAGCCGATGGTGTAGGGTAGTCCCTTTCCGTTTCTACCCTGGAGAACAGTGATGACCCTGATGGAGTCCGACCTGACCGCACTGGCCGCCCGCCTCGGCGAAAGCCTTCGTTACCTGGGCGAGCAGGTCAGCACGGCGGAATCCTGCACCGGTGGCGGCATCGCCGAGGCGATCACCCGCATCCCGGGGAGTTCGGGCTGGTTCGAGGCTGGCTACGTGACCTACTCGAACCGCCAGAAGACCCTCCAGCTGGAGGTGCCCGAGTCGCTGTTCCCGGCAGTCGGCGCGGTCAGCCGGGAAGTGGTCGAGGCCATGGTGCGCGGCGCCCAGCGGCACAGCGGGGCGCGTTTCGCGGTGGCGGTGAGCGGTGTCGCCGGGCCCGACGGCGGCTCGCCGGAAAAGCCGGTAGGCACGGTCTGGCTGGCCTGGGCCGACGGCGAGCGGCTGGTCAGTGAGCGCTGCCAGTTCAACGGCGACCGCGACGCCGTGCGCCGGCAGACGGTGGCGACCGCGCTGACCGGCCTGCTGCGCATGAGCAACGGCGAGAACCCGGGCTAGCCGCGCCTGCGGGCAACCGTTCGGAACATTCTTCCCGTCGGGGGTAGGCGAGCGACTTGCCCTGTGGAATAATACTGTCTACTTATACAGTTGTTCGTGGCCGTCCGGCCGCCCTGACTTCGCGAGGACTTCAATGGACGAGAACAAGAAGCGCGCCCTGGCCGCGGCCCTGGGACAGATCGAACGCCAATTCGGCAAAGGCGCGGTCATGCGCATGGGCGACCATGAGCGCCAGGCGATCCCGGCCATCTCCACCGGCTCCCTGGGCCTGGACATCGCCCTCGGCATCGGCGGCCTGCCCAAGGGCCGGATCGTCGAGATCTACGGTCCGGAATCCTCGGGCAAGACCACCCTGACCCTCTCGGTGATCGCCGAGGCCCAGAAACAGGGCGCCACCTGTGCCTTCGTCGACGCCGAGCACGCGCTCGATCCCGACTATGCCGGCAAGCTGGGCGTCAACGTCGACGACCTGCTGGTCTCCCAGCCGGACACCGGCGAGCAGGCCCTGGAAATCACCGACATGCTGGTGCGCTCCAACGCGGTCGACGTGATCATCGTCGACTCCGTGGCCGCGCTGGTACCCAAGGCCGAGATCGAAGGCGAGATGGGCGACGCCCACGTCGGCCTGCAGGCACGCCTGATGTCCCAGGCGCTGCGCAAGATCACCGGCAATATCAAGAACGCCAACTGCCTGGTCATCTTCATCAACCAGATCCGCATGAAGATCGGCGTCATGTTCGGCAACCCGGAAACCACCACCGGCGGTAACGCACTGAAGTTCTACGCCTCGGTCCGCCTGGACATCCGTCGTACCGGTGCGGTGAAGGAAGGCGACGAGGTGGTGGGTAGCGAAACCCGCGTCAAGGTGGTGAAGAACAAGGTTTCCCCGCCGTTCCGCCAGGCCGAGTTCCAGATCCTCTACGGCAAGGGCATCTACCGTACCGGCGAGATCATCGACCTGGGCGTGCAATTGGGCCTGGTCGAGAAGTCCGGCGCCTGGTACAGCTACCAGGGCAGTAAGATCGGCCAGGGCAAGGCGAACGCCGCCAAGTACCTGGAAGACAATCCGGAAATCGGTTCGGTACTGGAGAAGACCATTCGCGACCAGTTGCTGGCCAAGAGCGGCCCGGTGAAGGCCGACGCCGAAGAAGTGGCTGACGCCGAAGCCGATTGAGGCCAATGGCGATCGTGCTCGATACGCCCGTCGCCGTGCGGCGGGCGGCCATGGATCTGCTGGCGCGCCGTGAGCACGGGCGCGCCGAGCTTTCCCGCAAGTTGCGCCAGCGTGGCGCGTCTGCCGAGTTGATCGATCCCGCCCTCGACCGCCTGGCCGAGGAAGGTCTGCTCGACGAATCCCGCTATCTCGAAAGCTTCATCGCCAGTCGCGCCCGCGGCGGCCATGGGCCGTTGCGCATCCGTGAGGAACTGGCGCAACGCGGTCTGCCGCGCGCCGATATCGAAAGGGCGCTGGGTGCCTGCGAGGTCGACTGGAGTGCGCAATTGCGTGAGGTCTGGCGCCGCAAGTTCGCCCGCCTGCCGCAGGACGCCAGGGAAAAGGCCCAGCAGGGCCGCTTCCTGGCGTACCGGGGTTACTCCATGGAGTCGATCAGCCGCCTGTTGAACGGCCGCAGCGACGATTGAGCGCGTGCCGGAGCGGCAGCTTCAGTCCCAGTTTTCCGGCAGGTTGATGTAGTCCAGCAATTCCCGCAGCCGCCCCTGGTCGCGCCCGTTGAACACGAAGGCGAGGCGGGTCAGGTTGCGGAACTCCGGTTCGTCCTGTTCCTGCTCGCTGTAGGCCTGCTGCTGGAAGCCGCCGCTCAGGCAGAGGCTGGCGAAGTGTTCGTGCAGGTGCGCCAGCGCGGCTTCGTTCAGGGCGTGGTTCAGGCGAATCACGAACGTGCCTTTCAGCCAGCGGCTGGAGTGGAAGTTGCGGTAGAACTGGGCGATTTCCTTCACCGCGTCTTCGGCCGAATGCACCAGGCGCATCAGGCGCATGTCGGCCGGCAGGATATAGTGATTCTCCAGCAACTGTTCCTGCATGAACTCCAGGGCGTGTTCCCAGTAGCGGCCGCCCGGCTGGTCGAGCAGCACGATCGGCACCAGCGGGCTCTTGCCGGTCTGTACCAGGGTCAGCACTTCCAGTGCCTCGTCGAGGGTGCCGAAGCCGCCGGGGCAGAGCACCAGGGCGTCGGCTTCCTTGACGAAGAACAGCTTGCGCAGGAAGAAGAAGTGGAACGACAGCAGGTTGCCGCTGCCGTCCACCGTATGGTTGGCGTGCTGCTCGAAGGGCAGGGTGATGTTGAAGCCCAGGCTGTTCTCCAGCCCGGCGCCTTCGTGGGCGGCGGCCATGATGCCGCCGCCGGCGCCGGTGATCACCATCAGGTCGTAGCGGGCCAGTTCCTCGCCCAGCTTGCGCGCCAGGGCATAGACCGGATGTTCGACCGGCGTGCGCGCCGAGCCGAACACGGTGACCTTGCGTCGCCGCTTGAACTGCTCGAGGACGCTGAAGGCATGCTCCATCTCGCGCAGGGTCTGCAGCATGATCTTGGCGTCCCAGCGGTTGCGGTCGGCCTGGGCCATGCGCGTCACGGTGAAGAGCATCTCGCGGTAGAGCGCGAGATTGGGGCTGTCGCCGGGAGCCGCAAGGGCCGCCAGTTCGTCGACCTTCCGCGCCAGGTCGGTGCCGCTGGTCTGGAAGTGCCGGGAAAGATAGTCATCGGCTTCGTAGGGCATTCGCATACTCCTTCTACAACCACCCTGGACAGGCGGTCATCCGCATACTGCCACGGACTGCGTGACAGTTGCGGACGGCGGCTCAGATCTCGATGCGTTCGCCGGGCTCCGGTATCTCGGCATCCCAGTCGAGACGCTCGCGGATCGCGCCTTGCAGCGCTTCCATCTTTTCCCGCTCGCCATGTATCAGGTATAGCGCTGGACGGTGGGCGAAGTGACCGACCCAGTCGAGCAGCTGCGATTGCCCGGCGTGGGCGGAGAAGCCGCCGAGGGTATGGATCTGCGCCTTGACCGCGATGCGCTGGTGGAACACGCGAACCGCGCTGGCGCCGTCGACGATGTTGCGGCCCAGGGTGCCGCGCGCCTGGAAGCCGGGGAATACCACATGGCATTCCGGGCGCCAGAGGTTGTGCTTGAAGTGATGGACGATACGGCCGCCGGTGCACATGCCGCTGCCGGCGATGATGACCGCGCCGCTCTTGATCCGGTTGATCGCCATCGACTCGTCGGCGCTGCGGGTGACGCGCAGCACCGGCAGCCATTCCTCCAGGCGGGTGGTGCCGGTGCCGCGAATGTACTCGCGGTCGCGGTCGTCGAACTCGTTGCTGTGGCGCAGGTAGATGCCATTGGCACGGGCGGCCATCGGGCTGTCGAGGAATACCGCCTGTTGCGGCAGGCGGCCCTCCTGGTAGAAGCGGCCGAGGTAGTAGAGCAGGTCCTGGGTGCGACCGACGGCGAACGACGGGATCAGCACGTTGCCGCCGTCGCGATGCGCCTGGTCGAGAATCGCCGCCAGTTCCTCCAGGGTGTCGTTGCTGTCGCGGTGATCGCGATCGCCATAGGTGGATTCGAGCATCACCACGTCGGCCCGGCTCAGCGGCGAGGGCGCGCGCATCAACGGCGAGCAGGTGTTGCCGAGGTCGCCGGAAAACACCAGGCGGCGCGGTTGCACCTGGTCGTGGAATTGCACTTCGACGATCGACGAGCCGAGGATGTGCCCGGCGTTGTGAAAGGTCACCCGCACGCCACGAGCGACCGCCACGGTGCTGCCGAGGCTGATCGGCCGGCGCAGCTTGAGTGCGCGTTCGGTGTCGGCCTGGGTATACAGCGGCTTGATGCTCGGCTTGCCGATCCGGTTGCGCCAGCGGTTCTCCCACTCGGCGTCCTTTTCCTGGATGTGCGCGGAGTCCAGCAGCATGAGTTCCAGCAGTTCGCAGGTGGCCTCGGTGGCGAAGATCGGGCCCTTGAAGCCCTCGGCCGCCAGGCGCGGCAGCAGGCCGCTGTGGTCCAGGTGGGCGTGGGAGATGACCACCGCGTCGATGCTCGCGGGATCGAAGGGGAAGGGCGCGCGGTTGCCGTTGTCGGCTTCGCGGCGCCCCTGGCGCATGCCGCATTCGAGCAGGACCTTCACGCCATCGAGGGTTTCCAGCAGATAACAGGAGCCAGTGACCTCCTGGGCGGCGCCTAGAAACGTCAGTGATGCCATCGAGCCTCCTCCGTCAGAGCTCTGTCGACACCCCGATACCTTTCGGGGATCGTGGAATGCCATGGAACCTTCGTACAGGGCCAGGGTGAACGAATCGGGGGCGGGGTGCTTGATGCAGGTCAGCGCCCTTTGCCGTGTGCTGCCTAGACTGCAAGGCACCACTAGGGAGGCTACCCACCATGAGTCAGATTCTGCCCAGTCAGGACGAGTTGCTTGCCCATGCGGCGGCCGAGCCGGCGTTTGCCGCGTGGCTGCAAGGCCATGGTCCGCTCCAGCATAGCGCAGAGACCCGCGCCGCCGTGTTCCGCACCGCTCATCAATTGGTCCAAGCCGGGCTGCAACCGGACCTGGGCAGCGTCTACCAGCTGTTCCGCGCCCTCGACCGGCTGACCGCCAGCGCCCTGCGCATCGTCGTGCACATGACCTACGCCCGGCGCATCCGCCTGGACGGCCAGCCGTTGCAGGCCGAGGATTTCAAGACACAGCCCGAGGGCCACACCGGCGGAGCCCTGAACATGGTCCCGGCCTACGCCGGCTATCTGGCACTCAACGTCCTGACCGGCAAGACTCGCGCCTGGCTGATGGGCCAGGGCCATTGCGTGGCCGCCATCGACGCGCTGAACGTCCTCACCGGCAACCTGCACCCGGAGCAGGAGCGCGCCTATGCCGACGGCGAGGAAGGGCTGAACCGCTTGCTGCAGGACTTCTACGGCTACGCCCAGGCCCCCAACGGCGCACCGGCGGCGCCACTGGGCAGCCACGTGAATCCGCATACCGCCGGCGGTATCGCCGAGGGCGGCTACCTCGGCTTCGCCGAATTGCAGTATGCGCACATGCCGCTGCCCGGCGAGACCCTGGTGGCGTTCCTCTCCGATGGTGCCGCCGAGGAACAGCGCGGCAGCGACTGGATTCCGCGCTGGTGGCGAGCCGAGGATTGCGGGGCGGCGCTGCCGGTGATGATCGCCAATGGCCGGCGCATCGAGCAGCGCACCGAACTGGGCACCCATGAGGGGCTGGAGGGCTTCAAGCTGCATCTGCGCCGCTGCGGCTTCGATCCGATCAGCTTCGATGGGCGCGACCCGGCCGCCTTCGTCTGTACGCTCTGGGAGATGGAACAGCGCCTGGAGCGGCGCGTGCAGGAGAAGAACAGCGGCATCCTCCGCTACCCGCTGCCGATTCCCTACGGCATCGCCGAGACGGTCTAGGGCTTCGGCTTCTATGGCGCCGGCAGCAACGCCGCGCACAACCTGCCGCTGCCGGGCAATCCGCATAACGACGAACAGGCCCGGCAACTGTTCAACCAGCATGCAAACGAACTCTGGGTCGAGCCTGAGGCTCTCGAATTGGCCCGCCGGCTGTTCGCCGAGCAGCGCGGCGAGCGTCCCCTCGAACGGGACAACCCGCTGGCCCTGCGCCATCCCATCGAACCGATCATCCCGCCGCTGCGCTATCGCGACGACCCCTGCTCGCCGATGGCCGCGCTGGACCGCTTCTATACCGAACTGGTGGAGGCCAACCCCGACCTGCGCGCCCGGGTCGGCAATCCCGACGAATTGGCCAGCAACCGCCTCGGCGGCGTGCTCAAGGCGCTCAAGCATCGGGTCAGCGAGCCGGAGAGCGAACTGGAATCGGTGAGCGGTCGGGTCATCACCGCGCTCAACGAGGAGGCGGTGGTGTCCGCCTGCCTGGCCAACCAGGGCGGACTCAACCTGGTTGCCAGCTACGAGGCGTTCTGCGTGAAGATGCTCGGCGCGGTGCGCCAGACCCTGATCTTCGCCCGCCAGCAGAAGGAAGTCGGGCGTCCGGCCGGCTGGCTGGGCTGGCCGCTGGTCGCTACTTCGCATACCTGGGAGAATGGCAAGAACCAGCAGTCGCACCAGGACACCACCTTCTGCGAGGCCCTGCTTGGCGAGATGAGTGACATGGTCCGGGTGCTCTTCCCGGCCGATCACAACAGCGCCCTGGCGCTGCTACCGACGATCTACCGCAGCCGGGGGCAACTGGCCTGCCTGGTGATCCCCAAGCGCGACCGGCCGATGGTGTTCGACGCCGTCCAGGCCGAGCGCCTGGCCCGCGACGGCGCGATCCTGGTCGAGGAGCGCTGCGGCTCCGATCCACTGCTGCTGATCGCCAACGGCAGCTACCAGCTTGAACAGATGCGCCGCGCCGCGCAGCGTCTGGCCGAGGCCGGGCAGGCCTACCGGCTGGTCTACCTGCAGGAGCCGGGACGCTTCCGCGCGCCGCGCGATCGCTGGGAGGTCGAGGCGGTGGCCGACGAGGCGTTGGTGGAACGACTGTTCCCGGATAGCCATGAGCGCCGCGTGCTACTCACCCATATGCGCGCGGAAGTGGCGCGCGGTCATCTTTGGCCAATCCTGCCGGATGCCCGGCGCACCTCGGTACTCGGCTATCGCAACCGCGGCGGCACCCTCGACGAGGCGGGCATGCAGTTCGCCAACCGCGCCTGCTGGGGCAACGTGCTGGCGGCTTGCGCCCGCTTGATGGAGGTGCCGAGCACCGCGCTGCTGACCTCGGCGGAAGCGGCGGCGGTGGCCGGCAAGGGCGATCCGGCGTT
>NZ_SCND01000538.1:0-2761 GCF_005503585.1 Pseudomonas sp. 2VD | reverse complement strand
GGGCTCGGCACGGGCACGGGTGGGCTTCCTGCTGCTCGAACACTTTTCCCTGCCGGCCTTCACCCAGGCGCTGGACACCCTGGTGACCGCCAACCTGATCCGCAGCGAGTCCTTCGCGGTGAGCAACTTCAGCCTGAGCGGCGAGCCGGTGACCAGCGACCTCGGGTTGCTGATCTGCCCGGACCTGGCGCTCGCCTCGGCGGCGCGGCAAGGACTCGACCTGCTGGTGGTCTGCGGCGGTTTGCGCACGCCCCTGCGCTCGTCCGCCGCGCTGCGGGAAGCGTTGCAGGACGTGGCGGCGCGCGGCGTCGCCCTGGCCGGGCTGTGGAACGGTGCCTGGTTCCTCGGCGACGCCGGCCTGCTGGATGGCTACCGCTGCTGCATCCATCCCGAGCACCGCGCCGCCCTCGCCGAGATCGCCCGCAACAGCCAGGTGACCAGCGACAGCTACATGGTCGACCGCGACCGCCTGACCGCGGCCAGCCCCACCGGCGCCTTCAACCTGGCGCTGGAGTGGATCGCCCGGCGCCACGGGCGCGACCTGGTGGAGGCGGTGGTGGATATCCTCGCCTTCGAGGAGTCGCGCTACCGACGGGTGCGCCCGGCCCTGCACGAGAAGATGAGCGAGCCGCTGCGCGAAGTGATCAACCTGATGGCGGCGAATATCGAGGAACCGCTCAGCCAGGAGCAGCTCGCCCACTACGTGGGGCGCTCGCGGCGGCAGATCGAGCGGCTGTTCCAGCAGCAGCTCGGAACCACGCCGGTGCGCTACTACCTGGAGTTGCGGATCACCGAGTGCCGGCGCCTGCTGCAACATTCCGACCTGACCATGCTGGAGGTCCTGGTCGCCTGCGGCTTCGTCTCGCCCAGCCACTTCAGCAAGTGCTACACCGCCTTCTACGGCTACCCGCCGTCGAAAGAAGTGCGCTACGGCAACGTCCGCTCGACGAAATGAGGGCGTTTCGCCGGACGCGGCCGGCATGCTAGAACGGACCTTTCGCCCTGGCCTGCGGAGGTCCTGCGCCATGTCCCAGCCTTTTCTCTGGCGTCGCGTCAACGACTCGTCCGGTTTCGCCGAGCCGCGGGTGTTCATCCGTGTCTACCTGGAACCGGGCAGCATCGATGCGGCCATCGCTTTCTACGAAGACCTGCAGGGCGTCGCCCACGACATGCGCTTCGACTTTCCCGAGAAACGCCTGACACTCGCCGCAGTCGGCGCCTTCCTCCTGCTGGAGGGCAGCGACGAGGCGCTGGCGCCGTTCCGCAGCACCACTGGCACCCTGCTGGTGGACGACATCGAGCCCTATCACCGGCGGTTGCTGGCTGCCGGCGCGCAGATCATCTTCGGGCCGGCACGCGCGCCCACCGGTGCCTGCTTCAATGCGCTGCTGCCGGACGGCACGGTGGTCGAGTTCGTCCACCACCGGCCGCAGCCGGGCGAGGCCTGAACCTCAGCCCTCGCGCCGGGCGGCGCAATCGTCCATGGCCGCGCCGATCGCCTGTTCGCCGCGGGCCAGCAGCGCTGCGCTGGCGCCGCGTATATCGCGGGCTTCCTTGTTCTGGCTGAGCTTGAACTTGCCGACCAGGCGGGTGATCTCGATTTCGATGCCGACGATCAGCCGGAGCATCTCGTCGATGTAGTCGGCGGGGCCGTCGGTCATTTTCCAGGGCGTTTCCTGGGTCGCCTCGTGGGTGCGGGTCAGGCGCGCCACCAGTCCGCGCACATAGCGTTCGTCGTCGCGGATCCGCACCCGGCCGTGGGCGTGGACCACCCGGTAGTTCCAGGTCGGCACCTGGCGGTGGTGCTCCTGCTTGCTCGGGTACCACTGCGGCGAGATGTAGGCATCGCCGGCGCGGAACACCACCAGCACCTCGTCGCCGTCGCGCAGCTCGCTCCAAACCGGGTTGTTGCGCGCGACATGGGCTTCCAGGGTGCCTTGCGCGCCCTTTTCCGGGCTCAGCTCGAACGGCAGGTGGTTGGCGTCCAGGCCCGCTTCGCCGTGGCTGACCAGCAGGCCCAGCGGATAGTCCCGGATCAGCGCGTGCAGCGCCTGCGGGTCGGACTCTTCGAAATGCGAAGGCAGGTACATGTTCTGTTCTCCTCGGGGACTCGGCCCTTATACGCTGTCGGTGGGTTCCGTCGCCACGCACAGCAGGCGCGAGTCGGCGCGCATGCCGGGCATCATCAGGCGCAATTCGTCGAGCAGCAGGCCGCCCGCTTCGTGCAGGGCCGCCAGCGGCATTTCCGGCAGGCTCTCGAGGATGAACCACATGCGCCGGGCGCTGGCATCCAGGCGGGTGCGCACGCCCTGGCGCCAGTTCCAGCGGCGGCAGGTGACGCCGAGGTCGTCGCGCCAGACCACCTCGCCGGGGTCGGGGGATTCGTCGAGCGCCTCGCCGTTCTTCAGGGTGTCGAAGGTCTCGCTGCCGTCGGCGACCACCAGGCGCGGCGTGCCGGCATAGGCGGCGAGGTTCTCGCCGCCTACCGGAATGGCGAATTGCACGCTGATGGCATTGTACAGGTCCACCACCGGGTCGATGCTCGGCAGCCCGCCGTCGCGCAGCGCGCGTTTGCGCAGGGCTTCGGCGGAGCAGGGGGTACGCTGCGGCTTGGCGCCGAAGCGGCGGAACGCCTCGGCCCAGGCTGCCAGGTGCGCCTCGGCCCAGTCCGGTTCGCCACGCGCCAGCGCCTGGCAGGCGCGCTCCACGGCGCGGCCGGCGATTTCCGGACGAACGATCGGCGCCGCCTCGACGGTGAGGC
>NZ_SCND01000537.1:0-2831 GCF_005503585.1 Pseudomonas sp. 2VD | reverse complement strand
GAACTTCCCTCGCAACATGTTCATCTGGCGCTCCAACCTGCTGGGCTCCTCCGGCAAGGGCCACGAGTACATGCTCAAGTACCTGCTCGGGGCGAAGAACGGGGTGATGAACGATGACCTCGGCAAGGCCGGCGGTCCGCGTCCCACCGAGGTCGACTGGGTCGACGACGGTGCCGAGGGCAAGCTCGACCTGGTCACCACCCTGGACTTCCGCATGTCCTCCACCTGCATGTACTCGGACATCGTCCTGCCGACCGCTACCTGGTACGAGAAGGACGACCTCAACACCTCCGACATGCACCCCTTCATCCATCCGCTGTCGGCGGCCACCGATCCGGCCTGGGAAGCCAAGAGCGACTGGGAGATCTACAAGGCCATCGCCAAGAAGTTCTCCGCCGTCGCCGAAGGCCACCTCGGCGTGGAGCAGGACCTGGTCACGGTGCCGCTGCTGCACGACACCCCCACCGAGCTGGCGCAGCCGTTCGGCGGCGACGGCCATGACTGGAAGAAGGGCGAGTGCGAGCCGATGCCGGGACGCAACCTGCCGACGCTGCACCTGGTCGAGCGCGACTACCCGAACGTCTACCGCAAGTTCACCTCGCTCGGTCCGCTGCTGGACAAGCTGGGTAACGGCGGCAAGGGCATCGGCTGGAACACCGAGAAGGAAGTGAAGCTGGTCGGCGACCTCAACCATCGCGTCGTCGAGAGCGGCGTCAGCCAGGGCCGGCCGCGCATCGACAGCGCCATCGACGCCGCCGAGGTGGTCCTCGCCCTGGCTCCGGAAACCAACGGCCAGGTCGCGGTCAAGGCCTGGGAAGCGCTGTCGAAGATCACCGGCCGCGAGCACGCCCACCTGGCGCTGCCCAAGGAAGACGAGAAGATCCGCTTCCGCGACATCCAGGTGCAGCCGCGCAAGATCATCTCCAGCCCGACCTGGTCCGGCCTCGAGGACGAGCACGTCAGCTACAACGCCGGCTACACCAACGTCCACGAGCTGATCCCGTGGCGCACCATCACCGGTCGCCAGCAGTTCTACCAGGACCACCCGTGGATGCAGGCGTTCGGCGAAGGCTTCGTCAGCTACCGGCCGCCGGTCAACACCCGGACCACCGAGAAGCTGTTGAACAGGAAGCCCAACGGCAACCCGGAGATCACCCTGAACTGGATCACCCCGCACCAGAAATGGGGCATCCACTCCACCTACAGCGACAACCTGCTGATGCTCACCCTGTCGCGCGGCGGTCCGATCATCTGGCTCAGCGAGCACGACGCGGCCAAGGCCGGGATCGTCGATAACGACTGGGTCGAGGTGTTCAACGCCAACGGCGCGGCGACCTGCCGCGCGGTGGTCAGCCAGCGGGTCAAGGACGGCATGGTGATGATGTACCACGCCCAGGAACGCATCGTGAACGTACCCGGCAGCGAGACCACCGGCACCCGTGGCGGCCACCACAACTCGGTGACCCGCGTGGTGCTCAAGCCGACCCACATGATCGGCGGCTACGCCCAGCAGGCCTGGGGCTTCAACTACTACGGCACGGTCGGCTGCAACCGCGACGAGTTCGTCGTGGTGCGCAAGATGAGCAAGGTCGACTGGCTGGACGAACCCCGCCACGGCGGACTCGGCGGCGACGCCCTGCCGCAACCGCTGCCCCAGGACATTTGAGGAGAGACGCCATGAAAATTCGTTCGCAAGTCGGCATGGTGCTGAACCTCGACAAATGCATTGGTTGCCACACCTGCTCGATCACCTGCAAGAACGTCTGGACCAGCCGCGAAGGCATGGAGTACGCCTGGTTCAACAACGTCGAGACCAAGCCCGGGATCGGCTACCCGAAGGAATGGGAAAACCAGGAGAAGTGGAAGGGCGGCTGGGTGCGCGCGGCGGACGGTTCGATCCGCCCGCGCATCGGCGGCAAGTTCCGCGTGCTGGCGAACATCTTCGCCAACCCGGACCTGCCCGAGATCGACGACTACTACGAACCGTTCGACTTCGACTACCAGCACCTGCATACCGCACCCAAGGCCGAGCACCAGCCGGTGGCGCGCCCGCGCTCGCTGGTCTCCGGGCAGCGCATGGAGAAGATCGAGTGGGGCCCGAACTGGGAGGAGATCCTCGGCACCGAGTTCGCCAAGCGGCGCAAGGACAAGAACTTCGACCAGGTCCAGGCGGACATCTACGGTGAGTACGAGAACACCTTCATGATGTACCTGCCGCGCCTCTGCGAGCACTGCCTGAACCCGGCGTGCGTGGCGTCCTGCCCGAGCGGGGCGATCTACAAGCGCGAGGAGGACGGCATCGTCCTGATCGACCAGGACAAGTGCCGCGGCTGGCGGATGTGCATCTCCGGCTGCCCGTACAAGAAGATCTACTTCAACTGGAAGAGCGGCAAGTCCGAGAAGTGCATCTTCTGCTACCCGCGCATCGAGGCCGGCCAGCCCACCGTCTGCTCGGAGACCTGCGTCGGGCGCATCCGCTACCTCGGCGTGCTGCTCTACGACGCCGACCGCATCCACGAAGTGGCCAGTTGCGAGAACGAGCGCGAGCTGTACGAGAAGCAACTGGAGATCTTCCTCGATCCGTTCGACCCGGCGGTGATCGCCCAGGCGCGCAAGGACGGGGTGGCCGACAGCGTCATCGAGGCGGCGCAGAAGTCGCCGGTGTACAAGCTGGCGATGGACTGGAAGCTGGCCCTGCCGCTGCACCCGGAATACCGCACGCTGCCGATGGTCTGGTACGTGCCGCCGCTGTCGCCGATCCAGAACGCCGCCGCCGAGGGGCACATCGGCAGCGACGGGGTGATCCCGGACGTCGAGTCGCTGCGCATCCC
>NZ_SCND01000536.1:0-2838 GCF_005503585.1 Pseudomonas sp. 2VD | reverse complement strand
GTTCCGCGTCTTCGCTCAGCTCGATACGTTGTGCCAGGACTGCCAGCACCGGCTGCGGATCGCGCAGGGTGGCCAGCAGCGGCAGGCCGCCGCTGTCCGCGGCGGAGCGGAAGCGTACCCGGTGCAGCAGGCAGGGCGCGCCGGTGACGGCCAGCGGTACGCTGGCCAGGGGAGCGGCGGACATCTTCAGGTCCTCGCCAGGGCCGGCAATTGTGCCGGGCCGAACTCGATCTCCTCGATATCCGGCGGTGCGACGAAGGGTACGCCGTCTTCCAGTACCGGTCCCGGCTGGGCGAGCAGGAAGCGGGTTTCCCGGTCCATCACGAAGCAGGCCTTGAGGTAGTCGCCGTCGAGGTGGTCGAGCCACAGCGGGCCGAGCTTGCGTTCGATGCGTCGGTCGATGTCCTCGGCCTGCCAGTGGTTCGCGTCGAGCCAGTCGGAAGCCAGCAGGAAGCCCCAGGAGGAGAGGAACGAGGGCACCGTGGCGCGGTAGCTGTGGACCTGGGAGAAGACACTGCGCAGGGTACGGGCGAGGGCCGCGTGGGGCTTGTCGTCGCTGTGGGAGAACTCCAGCCCCTGCACCGCGACCACCCCGCCCGGTCGCAGGCGCGAATGCAGCAGCTCGTAGAACTGGCGGGTATAGAGAGCCTGGGCCGGGCCGTTGTCGAGCATGTCGACGACGTCGATGATGACCACGTCATAGAGCGACGGGTCGCGCTCGAGATAGGCCCGGCCGTCCTCGGCGAGCAGTTCGCAGCGTGGGTCGTCGAAGGCGCCCTGGTGCCACTGGAACAGGTGTTCGCGACACAGTTCCACCAGCTCCCGGTCGAGATCGACCATCACCGCCCGCCGCACGCTGGCATGGGACAGCACCTCGCGCAGGGTGGCGCCTTCGCCGCCGCCGATGATCAGTACGTCGCGCGGCTCGTCGTGGGCGAGCATGGCCGGCTGCACCAGCAGCTCGTGGTACAGCGACTCATCGCTCTCGGCGCTCTGGATCGCGCCGTCGAGCATCAGCACGCGGTCGTAGTTGTAGGTGTCGGCGATCAGCACGTTCTGCCAGCGCGTGCGGCCCTGGTAGAGCACCCGGCGCAGGCGGTAGACGTACTGGTCGAAGGGGTCGCTGTCCTCGATCGCGGTGATCGCGCCGTCGCCTTCCAGCAGCGGGTCCGGCGGATAGAAATAGAAGTGGTTCGGCGGCAGCGGCGGCAGCCCGGCGGCGACCTCCGCCGGCACCAGGCCGGTGAGGTCGACGGCGTAACGGGCCTGGCTCAGGTCGGGAGCCAGCGGGGCGCGTTCGATCGGCGTATCCATCAGGCCACCCCCGTGCCCTGGCCCAGCGCCCAGCGCAGGGTCGGGCTGTCTTCGTCGACCGGGCCATTGCCGGCCAGGCTGCGGCTGAGCAGCCCCAGGCGATGGCCGCCGAGGCCGCGGTCCATGCTCGAGATCAGGTGCCGACGGCTGCCCAGGCGTTCGCTGAGCACGCGCACGGCCTGGGCGCCATCGAGCACGTCGCCGCAGGTGAACACGTCGACCGCGGCATAGCCGTACTCCGGCCAGGTATGGATCGCCAGGTGCGATTCGGCGATCACCACCACGCCGGAGATGCCGATCGGGCTGAACTTGTGGAACGCCGAGGTGATGATGGTGGCGTTGGCCTGGCGGGCGGCCTCGAGCATGCTTTCCTCGATCCACTGGATATCGTCGAAGCGCTGGTCGACGCAGTCGAACAGCTCGATGACCAGTTGCTTGCCGAGCACGGTGATCGGATCGAGTCGCAACGGTTGAATTGCCATGAAGGCCTCCTGCTTCCGTTTCGGCGAGGGATGTCCTCGCGGTGGAAGGCACGATAGGCGCGGCTGACTTAAGAGGTGCTTAACGACGGATTTTTTGCCCGCCCCGGCGCGGGCCGACGACGCCGGAGCACCCATTTCGCCTGACGTAGGGTGGATAGCGCCAGCGGCGCTATCCGCCGCTTCTGCGGAGCATGGCCCGGCGGATAACCGCGAGGCGGTTATTCGCCCTACCGGTGAGAGTCTTGACGTAGGGCGAATAGCGCCAGCGGCGCTATCCGCCGTTTCTGCGGAGCATGGCCCGGCGAATAACCGCGAGCGGTTATTCGCCCTACCGAGGCGCGCCCTTCGCCTGCGTTACCCGGTCCACCAGGTAGACCACCCCGCGGTAGTCGATCCCGCCGTGCTCGCTGAGGCCGATCTCGCAGGTACGGCTGGTGGACACGCCTTCCTCGCAGAACTGCACGGCATCCTTCAGGCTGCGCAGGGAGTGAGCGTTCAGTTCCGGCGTGGTGAAGCCCTTGTCGCCGGCGAAGCCGCAGCAGTGGATGCCTTCCGGGATCACCACCTCGCGGGTGCAGCGGCCGACCAGGTCGATCAGCGCCTGGCTCTCGCCGAGGTGCTGGGTGCTGCAGGTGACGTGCACCGCTACCGGTTTGTCCTGCGGGATGAACTCCAGGCGATCGAGCAGGTGACTGCGGATGAACTTCACCGGGTCGTGGATCTGCAGCCGCGGATCGTCCAGACCCTGGACCAGGCGCAGGGTGCAGGGGCTGGTGTCGCAGTAGATCGGGTCGAGGCCGCCGCGGCTGGCCTGGAGCAGGGCGGCGAGCAGTTCGTCGCGCTTGTCGTCGGCCTGCTTCGCATACCCCTTGGACGCGAACGGCTGACCGCAGCAGAGGTTGTCCAGGTTATCCGGGAACACCACCTGGTAGCCGGCTTTTTCCAGCAGACGGCGGGTCTTGTCCAGCAGCGGCTCGCGCTCTTCGTCGCCGAAGGCCGGGCCCATGGCGCGCGAGACGCAGGCGGCGAGATAGACCACCCG
>NZ_SCND01000535.1:0-2862 GCF_005503585.1 Pseudomonas sp. 2VD | reverse complement strand
GGCTTGTAGGGCGGGTTGAAATGAACGTCGACCGGATAGCCCTTCGGTAATTCTCTACGGGTCAGCCATATGAGCAGCTTGCGGGCGAGCCCGGGGAAGCGCTGGCAGAATCGCCAGAAGACCAGGGTGATCTTGGCATTCTTGTAGCGCGTCAGTGAGTAGGCGGTTTGCGCCGGCAGAATCTTGCGAAGAAAAGCGGCAACGGAATCGTTGGCGGGCTGGTTGACGATATAGGAGGGCGTCCGCTGCAACATGGTGATGCTGGCGACCTCGTCGGCCATGGCGGGAATCAGGGTCACCGCCGTTGCGCCGCTGCCAATGACCACCACATGCTTGCCCCGATAGTCCAAGCGCTCGGGCCAGTGTTGCGGGTGGATGATTTGCCCCTTGAACTGCTCCGCGCCCTCGAAGCGTGGGCTGAAGCCTTGGTCATAACGGTAGTAACCGCCTGCGCTGAACAGCCAGCGGCATTCGATGGTGCGGGTTTCTGCCGTGTGGCCGTCCTCGACGCATACTGCCCACAGCCCTTTGTCGCTCTGCCAATTCGCCGAGACCACTTTCTGCCGGTACTGGATGAAGGGGTCCAACTGGTATTCAGCGACGGCTTCTCGCAGGTATTCGAGAATGTCGGCGGCATCCGCCAGAGATTTCGCCTTGGTCCAAGGCTTGAAGTCGAAGCCGAAGGTGTACAGGTCGGAGTCGGAGCGTATGCCGGGATAGCGGAACAGGTCCCAGGTGCCGCCCATTCGCTCCCGGGACTCGAGAATCGCAAACACCTTGTTCGGTTGGTGACGTCGAAGGTAAGCCGCAGCGCCGATGCCAGACACACCGGCTCCTATGATCAGAACATCGAGCGGCTCAATTGGAAGAGCAGTGTGAGAGGACATGTCGCCTCCTATTGTTGTGTTATAGAGACTTGATCTTTTGACTTGATCGTTTGACCAGAATAGACGCGAGCGAGTTGCTGGTACAAGGTGCGAAATGCACCAGGTTTCCATCGGTTTGGGTTTATTTGCACCTAGGTGCCACACCAGGCCATGGCGGAAGGCCTGATCCATGGACGAGAAGCGCACAGTCAGCTTGCAGGATTACGAGGAGGAGACCGGGCGAGGTGGCCGCCCAGGATTCCGCTGGAGGCGGGGAGAGGAGAGCTAGAAGAGGCGTCGCACCTGCACTGGCAAGAGGCCCGAAGAGCAGGGGCACGGCGAACCGTGTCCCCATGCCCCTCTCTAGAGATGCGCCTTCGAAAAGATCAGAAGCTGGCCACCAACAGCTTCACAGCCTGGCAGGCGGCTTCGGTCTCGGCATTCAGCCGCTCCTGGTCACCATGGGCGGACCAGGCGAGAAGCAAGCCATCGAACAGGTTGATGAGCAAGCGACTGACAGTGCCCAGCGCTTCCTGGTCCAGCACCGAGCCAGCGACCTGTTCGATGGCCTGCTTCGTCGCTTCGATGGAGTCGGTGTAGATCTTGCTCGCCATCGCGGGGTTGTTACGCAGATTCCAGAAAAACAGCTCGAACTGCGTAGTCGCCAGTTGCGGATGCGTGGTGAACCACCCGACCAACTGGCGCAATATCTCTGCTACCGAGTCTGCCGCCGTGGCTCCCGCCGTAACGTGCAGCAAGGACTGCTGTGGCGTGTCTATCAGGGATTCATAGACCGCGTCGAACAATTCGTCCTTGGTGTGGAAGACATAGTGCAGGGAGGCCAATGGAGAATTCGCCGCGGCCGCGATGCGACGGGTAGTGGCATTCGCCACACCATATTCCGCGATCACCTTCACGGCGGCCTCAATAAAGTCTTGCCTGCGCACTTCGGCGCCCACTCGAGCCATTCAGCTTCTCCTTCTTCGGTGTTGCCGCCAGGCGACTGGTCCGCTGTCGACCGGGACGAATGCTAACGCATGGCCGTTCTCCAATCCATGAGTCGACACGCCTGAAGACCAAGGCAGCGACCCTTTGTCTCTCCAGATGTTTCGCTCCGACCGCCGGCGATGCGTAGCCGAAGCGGAACAGGATCGAGCCTGGGCAATCCGCTATCGCCAGCGCGAACCCGCGTAGAGCCGCATCTTGATTCGGCAGGCCTTTCCTGAGCGCCGAGATGCCACGCAGAATTATTAATCGTTTGACTTGATCACATGATCATGTCGTATGATCAAACCTCCTTTCCGCGCCAGGCGCAAGGAGAGGGCGGTCTGACCGCATGAGAGTGAACGCTCATGGGCTGAGGCTGATTGCGGAGGCCCTGCAGAACAATGACAACACCACACAGGTAGGCATCAGATGAGTACGCGAAGATTGACGACAGTCAGCTGCGACACCCCGATCGAGCAGGTAGTGGAAATCATCAGGCGTGATGGCGCTGTCGCTATTTGCAACTTCGTCTCGGAAGAAACCTTGAAGTCTCTTACCGAGGACCTGGACAGCTATCTGGGCGTTACCCCCTGCGGCATGGACCCTTACTTCGCCGGCACCCAGACTCGACGTACCGCGCGGATCCTGGCGAAAAGCGACTCCGCCGTGGAAGTGGCACTGAACCCCCTGTTCCTCGAGACGGCAAAGCAGGTATTGCAGACTCCCACCCATGTCTGGGTAGGGAACGATCGGGTCGAGATCACGCCCGATATCCAACTGAGCATGACCCAGGCCATACAGATCGGGCCTGGACAAGGTCTTCAACCCCTGCATCGCGACGATGCCACTTCGCTCTGGCGGCATCCGCAGTATGGTCGCGAGGCTCGCTTGCAGCTCATGCTGGCGATTACCGACTTCACCGAAGAGAACGGCGCGACGCGGGTCATTCCTGGCAGTCATCAATGGGATGACGAACGGATGCCCACCCAGGAAGAAACCATCGGCGCAG
>NZ_SCND01000534.1:0-2894 GCF_005503585.1 Pseudomonas sp. 2VD | reverse complement strand
TCGCGCAACAGGGCGTTCATTTCCGGCAGGGTCAGGCGCCGGTTGGCGCGCACCGCGCCATGGCAGGCCATGGTGCCGAGCAGCTCGTTCAGGTGCGCCTGGATACGGTCGCTGGTGCCGTACTCCAGCAGGTCGGCGATGACATCGCGCACCAACTGGGTCGCCTCCGCCTGCTTGAGCAGCGCAGGGATCTGCCGGATCGCCAGGCTTTCCGGCCCCAGGCGCTGCAGCTCGAAGCCCAGGCGCTGGAACCAGCTGGAATGCTCTTCCGCGCAATCCGCCTCGCGCTCGCTGACCGCGATCGACTCCGGCACCAGCAACGGCTGCCCACGCAAGCCTTCGCTGGCCATCGCCACCTTGAGGCGCTCGTAGGTGATCCGCTCGTGGGCCGCGTGCATGTCCACCAGCACCAGGCCGTGGGCGTTCTCGGCGAGGATGTAGATGCCCTTGAGCTGCGCCAGGGCGTAACCCAGCGGCGGGATGTCCTGGGCGCTCTCGGGCAACGCGGCTGGCGCCTCGCCCGCGGGTAACGGCGCGAAGTAGGCCTTGTAGGCGCCACCGGCCTCGGCCAGAGAAGGCGGCGCCTCCGGCCGGGTGTAGGCGGAATAGCCGGAGGAGCCGCCGGAGACCGACGAGCCGCCACTCCAGCCCACCCGTGCCGCCGGACTCTCCAGCACGCTCTCGGCCAGGCGCATCTCGCCCTGCGGGCCGAACTCGCCGGCGGCAGCGCCGGTCGGTCGCGGCTCGGTCAGGCTGGTCGCCCCGGGCGGCGCGAGCTGGTCGTCGGGACGGACCTCGCCCAGCGCACGATGCAAGGTGCCATAGAGGAAGTCATGGACCATCCGGCTGTCACGGAAGCGAACTTCGTGCTTGGTCGGGTGCACGTTGACGTCCACCACCGCCGGATCGACTTCGAAGAACAGCACGAAGGTCGGATGCCGGCCGTTGTACAGCACGTCGCGATAAGCCTGGCGCACCGCGTGGGCGACCAGCTTGTCGCGCACCATGCGCCCGTTCACATAGAAGTACTGCAGGTCCGGCTGGCTGCGGGAGAAGGTCGGCAAGCCGACCCAGCCCCACAGGTGCAGGCCGTTGCGCTCGACCTCGATCGGCAGCGCCTGCTCGAGGAATGCCTGGCCGCACACCGCGCCGACCCGGCGCGCGCGGGCCAGCTCGTCTCGCGCCTCGTGCAGGGCGAAGATGGTCTTGCCGTTGTGGCGCAGGTGGAAAGCCACGTCGAAGCGGGCCAGCGCCAGGCGCTTGATGACCTCCTGCAGATGGTCGAACTCGGTCTTCTCGGCACGCAGGAACTTGCGCCGCGCCGGGGTGTTGAAGAACAGGTCGCGAACCTCGACGCTGGTCCCCACCGGGTGCGCCGCCGGCTGTACCCGCGGCTGCATGTCGCGGCCCTCGGTTTCCACCTGCCAGGCTTCGCCGGCGTCGGCGGTACGCGAGGTCATGGTCAGGCGCGCTACCGAGCTGATCGAGGCCAGCGCCTCGCCACGGAAGCCGAGGCTCATCACCCGCTCCAGGTCTTCCAGCTCGCGGATCTTGCTGGTGGCGTGGCGAGCCAGGGCCAGCGGCAGGTCGTCGGCGGGGATGCCGCGACCGTCGTCGCGCACTCGCAGCAACTTGATGCCGCCCTGCTCGACCTCCACGTCGATGCGCCGAGAACCGGCGTCAAGGCTGTTTTCCAGGAGTTCCTTGGCCACCGAGGCGGGACGCTCGACCACCTCACCGGCGGCGATCTGGTTCGCCAGCCGCGGACTCAGCAGCTGGATACGCGGTGCTTCACTCATCACTGGGCCGCCAGGGCGGTGCTCGGGATGGACAGGGCCTGGCCGACTTTCAGGTTGTCGCTGGACAGACTGTTGCTGCTGCGCAGCGCGGCCATGCTCACTTCATAGCGCTGGGCGATCATCGCCAGGGTCTCTCCGGGCCGCACCACGTGCTCGCGCGGCCCCATGGAGAGCTTGCCCTGGGCGCGCAAAGAGGCGATGTAGGTGCCGGGCGGCGGGCTCTGCTGGAAATACTGGCGGATGCCGCTGGTGATCGAACGCGCCAAAGCCTGCTGATGGCTGGCGCTGGCCAGCTTGCGCGACTCGTTGACGTTCGAGATGAAGCCGGTTTCCACCAGGATCGACGGGATGTCCGGCGACTTCAGCACCATGAACCCGGCCTGCTCGACACGACGCTTGTGCAGCGAAGTGATGCGGCCGACATTGGTCAGCACCTTGTGGCCGACGTCCAGGCTCGACGAGAGGGTGGCGGTCATCGACAGGTCGAGCAGCACGCCGGCGAGCATCTGGTCCTTGTCGCCGAGGCTGACGCTGCCATCGCCGCCGATCAGGTCGGAACGGTTCTCGCTGTCGGCCAGCCAGCGCGCGGTTTCCGAAGTGGCGCCGCGGTCGGACAGGGCGAACACCGAGGCACCGAAGGCGCTGCGGCTCGGCGCGGCGTCGGCATGGATCGAGACGAACAGGTCGGCGCCCTTCTTGCGGGCGATCTCGGTGCGCTTGCGCAGTGGGATGAAGTAGTCGCCGGTACGGGTCAGCTCGGCCCGGTAACCGCGCACCTGGTTGATCTGGCGTTGCAGCTCGCGAGCGATCGACAGGGTGATGTTCTTCTCGTGCAGCCCGCCCGGGCCAAGGGCGCCAGGGTCTTCACCGCCGTGGCCGGCGTCGATGGCGATGACGATATCGCGGGTACCGCCCTTGGTCGGCAGCGGCAGCTTGGCCACCGGCTGGGTCGGCGTCACCGGAGTGACCGGCACGCTCGGGGTCGGCGTCGCGGGTACGTCCGGGGTCAGGTCGGCGCCCTGGTCGTAGAGATCGACCACCAGGCGGTTGCCGTATTGCTGGTTGGGCGGCAGGACGAAGCTTTTCGGGGTGACC
>NZ_SCND01000533.1:0-2930 GCF_005503585.1 Pseudomonas sp. 2VD | reverse complement strand
GCGACGTGTGGCTGGGCAGTTCGTCCCAGCGCAGCCAGGCGATCACCCCAGCGAAAACGATGGCCATGTAGGCGATCGGTCCGATCACTCCCGGGGAGGCCAGGGCATAGGCCTGCGACATGGTCAGTTGGCCGAGGCTGGCGAACAGTCCGGCGCCGAGCAGCAGGAGCAGTTCCTGGCCGTTCAGCGGCTGCCAGGCCCAGGCCAGCGGCACGGCGGAGAACAGGGTGCCGAACAGGGCGAAGTAGAAGACGATGCGATAGGCCGGCTCGCTGTCGCTCATTTCGCGGATCGAGACGAAGGCACAGGCGGCCATCAGGCTGGAGGCGATGCCGACCAGGGCGATCGGCGCCACTACCGCGCCGCTGGGCCTGGCCACCAGCAGCACGCCGAGGAAGCCGACCAGGGTGGCGACCATCATGCGGCGGGTCAGCGGCTCCTTGATCCACAGGTGTGCGATCAGCGGCGTGAACACCGGCGCGGCATAGCTGAACAGCATGGCGTCGGTCAGCGGTAGGTGGGCGAGGGCGTAGAAGTAGCAGTACATGCCGCCCAGGCCGTAGGTGGTGCGCAGCAGGTGCGATAGCGGGCGGCGGGTGCGCAGCGGGCCGATGCCGCGAGTCAGCGCCAGGGGCAGGAAGAACAGCACGCCGACGAGGTTGCGGAAGAACACCACGGTTTCGTTGTTGACGGTGCTGGAGGCCTCGCGGATCAGGCCGCCCATCAGGGCGAAGAACAGCGCCGAAAGAGCCAGCATGGCGGCGCCCTGGGTCGGGCTGTTGCGCCGTTGCGGCTGGCTCCCGGCCATGGCTAGCCGCGCAGCAGGGGATAGAGTTCGTTGAGTAGCCGGCGCCGGCTGAACACCATCTGCCAGCGGCTGCCGCCCAGTTGCCGCCAGAGCCGCGCCGAGCGGATGCCGGCGAGCAGTAGGGCGCGGATCCGCGCGGCGTTGCTGCTGACCTGCAGATGGCGCATGTCGCCGTGTACCTGGATGCGCTGGCGGAAGGTGCTGAGGGTGTCCTGGTAGATGCTGGCGAACGATGCGATGACGTTCTCGTGGACCAGGCCGAAGTGCTGGACCTGCTGTTCGACCTGGTCGAGGCGCTGGCCGATCAGGTCGAGCATGTCGCCGCGCTTGTCCAGTTGCCGTTCCAGGGTCAGCATCGCCAGGGCGTAGCGCAGCGGTTCGCGCTGCAGGCTGCCGGGCTTGCGCTCCAGGGCGCTGGCCAGGGCCTTGAAGCCGTCGCGCAGGTTGAGGCTGTCGCCACCGTAGACGTCCAGGGTGCTGGCCGGGTTGCGCGCCAGCAGGCTGCCGAGCATGCAGCCCAGCGGGGCTTCGCTGATCTGCCCGGTGCGTGCCAGCTTGTCGACCAGGGCTGCGGATTCGAAGACGGCGCCGAGGGCAATCAGTTGCTGTCGCGGATCGCTCACGGGCGTCCTCCGAAATCCCAGGCTTCCGCCGTTTCGATCACGCCGCCGCCGAGGCAGACGTCGCCGTCGTAGAACACCACCGATTGCCCCGGGGTCACTGCGCGCTGCGGTTCGTCGAACACCGCGCGGTAGCCTTCGGCGGTTTTCTCCAGGACGCAGTCCTGGTCGCTCTGCCGGTAGCGCACCTTGGCCCGCAGGCGGCGCGGCCGCTCCAGTTCGACCGGGTTGACCCAGTAGATTCGCGAGGCCAGCAGGGCGCGGGAGAACAGCAGCGGGTGGTCGTTGCCCTGGCCGACCAGCAGCACGTTGCGTTGCAGGTCCTTGCCGAGCACGTACCAGGGATCGTCGCCGGCTTCCTTGAGACCGCCGATGCCGAGGCCCTGGCGCTGGCCGATGGTGTGGTACATCAGGCCGCTGTGGCGACCGATGACCTTGCCTTCGGTGGTCTCGATGTCGCCCGGCTGGGCCGGCAGGTACTGCTTGAGGAAATCGGTGAAGCGTCGCTCGCCAATGAAGCAGATGCCCGTGGAGTCCTTCTTCTTCGCCGTGGCGAGGCCATGCTTCTCGGCGATGGCGCGGACTTCCGGCTTCTCCAGTTCGCCGACGGGGAACAGGCTGCGGGCGATCTGCTCGCCGCCCACCGCGTGCAGGAAGTAGCTCTGATCCTTGTTCGGGTCCAGGCCCTTGAGCAGCTCGGTGCGCCCGTCGCGGTCGCGGCGCCGCACATAGTGGCCGGTGGCGATCAGGTCCGCGCCGAGCATCAGCGCGTAGTCGAGGAACGCCTTGAACTTGATTTCGCGGTTGCAGAGGATGTCCGGGTTCGGCGTACGGCCGGCCTTGTACTCGGCAAGGAAGTGCTCGAACACGTTATCCCAGTATTCCGCGGCGAAGTTCGCCGTGTGCAGCTTGATGCCGATCCGGTCGCAGACGGCCTGGGCGTCGGCCAGGTCCTCGCGGGCGGTACAGTATTCGGTGCCGTCGTCCTCGTCCCAGTTCTTCATGAACAGGCCTTCGACCTGATAGCCCTGCTGCAACAGGAGCAGGGCGGAGACGGACGAGTCGACGCCGCCGGACATGCCGACGATCACGCGCTCGCGGCGTGGGGTGGGGGCGGATTCAGACATAGCGATCAGGCGTCACGGGCGAATTCGTAAAACGCGGATTCTATCAGGCCTGGGGCAGGGAGGGCGACACGTGGGTGTCGCGGATCAGCGCCAGGGGATAGCGGCCGCCGGCCAGATAGTCGTCGATGCAGCGCAGCACCAGGTGGCTGCGCCAGCGCTGCGGCTGGGCGGCCAGTTCGTCGCGGGTCAGCCAGCGCGGGCCGATGATGCCGTCGTCGAGGGCGCGTTCGGGGTGGTGGCGCACGGGGCGGGCGGCGAAGCATACGCGCTGGTAGGTGACGCCGTTGGACGGGGCGGTGTACAGGTAGATGCCGGTGACGGCGCTCAGCTCGACCTCCCAGCCGGTTTCCTCGAGGGTTTCGCGCAGGGCGGCCT
>NZ_SCND01000532.1:0-2940 GCF_005503585.1 Pseudomonas sp. 2VD | reverse complement strand
CGCTCATGTTCGGGACTCCAGGGCAGTAGGAAGGATTGCCCGAGTGTCGGCCAGCCCGCCGGCGGGGACAAGGCTTCGCGCCGCCATGAATGGCGCCCGATAAGGCAGCGGGATGTTCCGCTTCAGTCGAACGGAATGTACAGCCGGCCACGCGGGCCGAGCTTGAACAGCCACCAGTCGTAGTTGTGCCGGACCACCACCAGCAGCAGGCTGCCGAGCAACGCGAAGCCGGCGCCGACGGCGTACCAGCGACTGCCTTCCTGCCAGCACAGGTAGCCGAGCCCGAGCGCCAGCAGCAGGCCGAGTTCGGCGAGGACCATCCCGGACTGGCGGATGAACGGCTGCGCCTGCACCATCTGGCGGAACAACCAGGAGCCCTCGTCGAACACGCGCAAGGGAGAAACGGGATCGTGCATGGAGACCTCCATGGGTGACGAAACGCCTCGTCCAGCGAGGCGCCAGCACCCTAGCCCCGATCCTTGCGCGATGGCACTTGCTGCAATCTCAAACTCGCTTAAGAAAACTCTGAATCATCCAGTCGGGCGCGAAACGCCAGGTAATGTTCGAGCACCGCCGCCGGCGCTTCGATCTGCGGATAGTGGCCGATGCCATCGAGCAGCACGCAGTCGGCATCGGCGACCAGTTGCCGGTAGCGCTCGACCATGTGCGCCCCGGAGATCGGGTCGACGGCGCCATCAATCACCCGCAACGGCACCCCGCCGTGCTGCAACGCCGCCACCCAGCGCTCACGCTGCTCGCGGCGGTCGACGATGTAGCGAATCAGGCGATGCATCACCCGCTGCCCCTGGTTGCTTTCGATCAGGCTCCAGAAGGCATCCAGCTCGGTCTCGCCGGGCTGGCTGCGCGGGCCGAAGACCTTGGCGAAGTTGCGCGCCAGGGCGCGGCGGTCGAACAGCCGGCCGAACAGCCCGCCCAACGGGCTCAGCAACAGCTTCTGGCTGAGCACCGGGCGGTGCGTTTCCGGGAACAGCCCACCATTGAGGAACACGCAGGAGGCGAGCCGCAGCCGGCCTTCGTGATGGCGGGCGAGCAGTTCCTGGGCGACGCTGTCGCCGTAGTCGTGGGCCAGCACGTGCAGCGGCTCGTCGACTCCCAGGCGGCCGAGCAGCCCCTGTTGCAGGTCGGCCTGCTCCAGCAGGCTGTAGCGATGGGCGCGCGGCTTGGCCGAATCGCCGAAGCCGAGCAGGTCGCAGACCAGCACGCGGTAGCGCTGCGCCAGCGGCTCCCAGAGGTAGTGCCAGTCCCAGGCGGCGCTGGGAAAACCGTGGATCAGCAGCAACGGCCGACCCTGCCCGGCTTCCCAGTAGCGGATCGGGAAGCCCTTGAAATCCAGGGTGCGGCCGCGCCTCCGCCAGGCCTCCAGGGGAATGCCGGGCAGCGCCGCGGTCACTGGCGGTAGCCCGGGTTCTGCTGGTCGAGCTTGCGCAGCAGCGCCGGCCAGGCGAGCTGGCCGCCCATGCCGGTCTTGCTGCGCATCACCCCGGCGATCATGTCGCGCGCGCCGGCGAGGATCTGCCCCGGGATGTGGATCAGCTCGGCGCCGCCGCTCTGCGCCATCACCTGTACCTCGCAGGCGCGTTGCAGAGTGAACATCATGAGGAAGGTATCGGCGATGGAACCGCCGCAGGTGAGCAGGCCGTGGTTGGGCAGGATCAGGAAGTTGCTGGTCCCCAGGTCAGCCTGCAGGCGGGCCTTTTCCTCATGGTTCAGGGCGACGCCCTCGTAGGCGTGGTAGGACAGGCTGGAGAGCACGAACAACGATTGCTGCGACAGCGGCAACAGGCCCTGCTTCTGGCAGGACACCGCGATCCCCGCGGCGGTATGGGTGTGCAGCACGCATTCGACGTCATGGCGGACCTCGTGCACCGCGCTGTGGATGGTGTAGCCGGCCGGGTTGATCTCGTAGGGGCTGTCCATCAGCTTCTTGCCGCTGGCGTCCACCTTCACCAGGCTGGAGGCGGTGATCTCGTGGAACATCAGGCCGAACGGGTTGATCAGGAAGTCCTCGGTGCCCGGCACCTTGGCCGAGATGTGGGTGAAGATCAGGTCGTCCCAACCGTGCAGGGCGACCAGCCGGTAGCAGGCAGCGAGATCGACGCGGGTCTGCCATTCGGCGGCGGAGACCTGGGCTTGCACATCGGCGGGCAGGGAGTGAACGGCGGTCACGGCGGCATCCTCTTTTGTCGTTATCGGATGCCCGCAGTCTAGCCCCGCCCTCCTCCGGCGACTGTCGCCGGGCTTACACTCGCGCGCCGGCTGAATGGCGGAGGATTCAGCCGGCCTATGCGCGCAGGCTACAGGCAGTGGGCGACCAGGGGTGCGACCAGCAGGTTGAACAGCCCGGTGAGAACCATCAGCAGACCGGCCGCCGAACCTTCCTCGCCGCCGAACTCGTAGGCCCGACTGGTGCCGGCGCCGTGCGCGCCGACGCCGAACAGCGCGCCGCGGGCCAGCGGCGTGCGCAAGCGCAGGACGCGCAGCAGGGTGCCGCCGATCACCGCGCCGAACACCCCGGTGATCATCACGAAGGCGGCGGTCAGTTCCGGCACGCCACCCAGGTCGTGGGACATCTCCATGGCGAACGGCGTGGTGATCGAGCGCGGCAGCAACGACAGCGTGACCTGGCCGTCCAGCGCCAGGGCCTGGGCCAGCGCCCAGGAGCTGCCGATGGCCACTGCGGTGCCGGCGAACATCCCGGCCAGCAGCGCCGGCCAGTGGCGCATCAGCAGCTCGCGCTGCTGCCAGATCGGGATGGCGAAGGCCACCGTCGCCGGACCGAGCAGCGCCACCAGCCAATTGGTGTCGCGGGCGTAGTCGGCGTAGCGGGTATGGGTGGGAATCGCCAGGGCGTAGAGCAGCACCGGGACGAACACGATGGGCGACAGCCAGTACCACTTCACCCGGCGGTACAGCTGGCGG
>NZ_SCND01000531.1:0-2943 GCF_005503585.1 Pseudomonas sp. 2VD | reverse complement strand
GCAGGCCGGCGAGCCGCTGTGGCGCCGGCAGGCGGGGTCCGAGGAGGCGTTGCTGGCGCTTTGCGAAGAAGCCCAGCGCAGCCTCGACCTCGAACAGGGGCCGCTGCTGCGTGCGCTGCTGGTGGACATGGCCGACGGCAGCCAGCGCCTGCTGCTGGTCATCCACCACCTGGCGGTGGACGGGGTGTCCTGGCGCATCCTGCTGGAAGACCTGCAGCGTCTCTATGCCGACCTCGACGCCGATCTCGGGCCGCGTAGCAGTTCCTACCAGGCCTGGAGCCGGCACCTGCACGAACAGGCCGGCGCGCGCCTGGACGAACTCGACTACTGGCAGGCGCAACTGCACGACGCTCCGCATGCGCTGCCATGCGAAAACCCGCACGGAGCCCTGGAAAACCGCCATGAGCGCAAGCTCGTCCTGACCCTGGACGCCGAGCGTACCCGGCAGTTGCTGCAGGAAGCCCCGGCGGCCTACCGGACCCAGGTCAACGACCTGCTGCTGACCGCCCTGGCCCGTGCGACCTGCCGCTGGAGCGGCGACGCCAGCGTGCTGGTGCAGCTCGAAGGGCACGGCCGCGAGGACCTCGGCGAGGCCATCGACCTGAGCCGCACGGTGGGCTGGTTCACCAGCCTGTTCCCGCTGCGCCTGACCCCGGCCGCGGACCTCGGCGAGTCGCTGAAGGCGATCAAGGAGCAACTACGCGGCGTGCCGGACAAGGGCGTCGGCTACGGCCTGCTGCGCTACCTGGCTGGAGAGGAGGCTGCGACCCGCCTGGCCGCGCTGCCGCAGCCGCGGATCACCTTCAATTACCTGGGCCGGTTCGACCGTCAGTTCGATGGGGCGGCGCTGCTGGTACCGGCCACGGAAAGCGCCGGCGCCGCCCAGGATCCGTGCGCCCCGCTGGCCAACTGGTTGAGCATCGAAGGCCAGGTCTACGGTGGCGAGCTGAGCCTGCACTGGAGCTTCAGCCGGGAAATGTTCGCCGAGGCGACCGTCCAGCGCCTGGTCGATGACTACGCGCGGGAGCTGCACGCGCTGATCGAGCATTGTCTCGACCCGCGGCATCGGGGTGTGACGCCGTCGGACTTCCCGCTGGCCGGGCTTTCCCAGACGCAGCTCGATGAATTGTCCTTGGATCCTGATTCGGTGCGGGACATCTATCCGTTGTCGCCGATGCAGCAGGGCATGCTGTTTCACAGTCTTCATGGAACGGAAGGCGACTATGTCAACCAGTTGCGCATGGATATCGGCGGATTGGACCCGGATCGCTTCCGCGCAGCCTGGCAGGCCACCCTCGATGCCCATGAGATCCTGCGCAGCGGATTCCTCTGGAAGGACGGCTGGCCTCAGCCGTTGCAGGTGGTATTCGAGCAGGCGACGCTGGAGCTGCGGCTGGCCCCGCCAGGCAGTGATCCGCAACGGCAGGCAGAGGCTGAGCGCGAAGCCGGTTTCGACCCGGCCAGGGCGCCGTTGCAACGCTTGGTGTTGGTGCCGCTGGCGAATGGGCGGATGCACCTCATCTATACCTATCACCACATCCTGATGGATGGCTGGAGCAACGCCCAACTGCTCGCCGAGGTACTGCAGCGCTATGCGGGACAGGAGGTAGCCGCTACCGTTGGGCGTTACCGCGACTACATCGGTTGGTTGCAGAGCCGCGATGCGATGGCGACCGAGTTCTTCTGGCGCGATCGGCTGGCCTCCCTGGAGATGCCGACACGCCTGGCGCGCCAGGCGAGGACGGAGCAGCCTGGCCAGGGTGAGCATCTGCGCGAACTGGATCCGCAGACGACCCGCCAACTGGCGTCCTTCGCCCAAGGTCAGAAGGTCACGCTCAACACCTTGGTGCAAGCGGCCTGGGCGCTGTTCCTGCAGCGGCACTGCGGGCAGGAGACGGTAGCCTTCGGCGCCACCGTGGCCGGACGGCCGGCGGAACTGCCAGGCATCGAGGCGCAGATCGGTCTGTTTATCAATACCCTGCCGGTGATCGCCGCGCCGCAGCCACAGCAGAGCGTCGCGGACTACCTGCAGGGGATGCAGGCGCTCAACCTGGCGCTGCGCGAACACGAGCATACGCCTCTGTACGACATCCAGCGCTGGGCCGGGCATGGCGGCGAGGCTCTGTTCGATAGCATCCTGGTGTTCGAGAACTTCCCCGTGGCCGAGGCTCTGCGCCAGGCTCCCGCCGATCTGGAGTTCTCCACGCCAAGCAACCACGAGCAGACCAACTACCCCCTGACGCTGGGTGTCACCCTGGGTGAGCGCCTGAGCCTGCAGTACGTCTATGCGCGGCGCGATTTCGACGCAGCGGACATCGCCGAACTGGACCGTCATCTGCTGCATCTGCTGCAGCGGATGGCCGAGACCCCCCAGGCAGCGCTGGGCGAGCTGGCCCTGCTCGACGCCGGGGAACGCCAGGAGGCGCTGCGGGATTGGCAGGCACCGCTCGAGGCGCTGCCGCGGGGCGGCGTCGCGGCGGCCTTCGCGCATCAGGCAGCGTCGGCGCCTGAGGCGATCGCGCTGGTATGCGGCGACGAGTATCTCAGCTATGCCGAACTGGATATGCGCGCCGAGCGTCTGGCGCGTGGCCTGCGGGCGCGCGGCGTGGCCGAGGAAGCGCTGGTGGCGATCGCTGCCGAGCGCTCCTTCGACCTGGTCGTCGGCCTGCTGGGTATCCTCAAGGCCGGTGCCGGCTACCTGCCGCTGGATCCGAACTACCCCGCGGAGCGCCTGGCGTACATGTTGCGCGACAGCGGCGCGCGCTGGCTGATCTGCCAGGAAACCCTGGCGGAGCGGCTGCCCTGCCCGGCAGAGGTCGAGCGGCTGCCGCTGGAGACCGCCGCCTGGCCGGCGAGTGCAGATACGCGGCCGCTGCCGGAGGTAGCTGGCGAGACGCTGGCCTACGTGATCTATACGTCCGGCTCGACCGGCCAGCCAAAAGG
>NZ_SCND01000530.1:0-2980 GCF_005503585.1 Pseudomonas sp. 2VD | reverse complement strand
AGACAGCTTGTGGCTGTTCATGAAGGTGGGAATCCCCACGTAGAGCAGGTAGACCGTGTAGCTGATCGCCGCCACCCCGACGATCATTCCCAGCCAGAGGTGCGGATACAGCGCCGCCAGCCCGGCGATGAACAGCGGCGTGGCGTTGTAGGCGGCGAACACGATGCACTGGGTCAGGCTCGGGTTGGCGTCGTAGGTCCGCGCCATCCAGTGGATGAACGCGCCCATCACTGCCACCCCGGCGAGCATCGCCAGGTAGGTGAGGACCGTCATCTGCAACGCGCTGGCCTGGGTCAGCTTGACCGGATCGCCGCCGCCGACCACCCAGCCGACCTGGGTCGTGCCGATATAGGCGGAAATCGCCGGAATGGCAGCCAGGATCAGGATGTGGGTCAGGTACATGTGGCTGATGCTTTCTTCTTCGCCACGGATTTCCTGCCATTCCTGATCGGGATGGGTGAAGAGCCCCCATACATGATGGATCATGCCGTTTCCTCCTCGTTCTTATGTGGTCGCCCCCCAGCGAAGCGCCGGGCGCGCATGGACAGCGCCACCCGGTGCTCGGCCGACCTATGCGACCTTATGTCGCAGTATAGGAACGGCCCGACCCCGCGTCGCTCGCGGGGTTAGAGCAAATCGAAGCTTCACGGCCGGCTGTAATAGCGTTGCAGTATTTCCATCGCCTTGTTGATCGATTGCAGGCGCGCGGTGCTGCCGCCGCGGTCGGGATGGTGCTGGCTGACCAGTTGCCGGTAGCGCAGCTTGATGGCGGGATAGTCGACCGCGCCTTCCAGCTCGAACAGGGCGAGGGCGGCGGCCTTCTCCTCGCTGCCCTGCATGCGCGTCCAGAAACTCTGCAGCAGCCGCTCGACGTCGGCCTCGCTGGTCTCCCCCAGGTGACGCAGGTTGAGGTAGTAGTCGCGCAGCGGATCGCCCTGTTCCAGCGCCTGCGTGCCATCCACGTAAGGACGCAGGCGCAGGCTCAGCGGGCTGATCTCCAGGTGCGCCTCGCGCTCGGCCCAGAGGTGGTCGCGCAGGTGGTAGAGCGCGTTGAACAGGAGGAAATGGGTGCGGAACAGCACCAGCTTGTCGGCCAGTTCGCGATGGGGGATATGCGTCGAATGGCGGGCCTTCAGCAGCTGGATCAGCTGGTATTCGGAAAGCCCCTCGGGATGCTCGCGCAGCAGGCAGAGGATCTGCCCGGCGAGGTCGAGGCGGTGGTCGAGGTCGGGAGTCATGGGGCAAGACTAGCATCGGGCGTCGGGAGGGGCTGGGGTCGGCGTCGCTTTGTGCGTAAAATAGCCAGCTTTTCTCCTCGAACACCCGGATTCCAGAGCACCATGGGCACCCTTTCGGTCAATCAGAACAAACTGCAGAAGCGCCTGCGCCGCCTGGCCGGCGAGGCCATCACCGACTTCAACATGATCGAGGATGGCGACAAGGTCATGGTCTGCCTGTCCGGCGGCAAGGACAGCTACACCATGCTCGACATCCTGCTCTACCTGCAGAAGGTCGCGCCGATCCGCTTCGAGATCGTTGCGGTGAACATGGACCAGAAGCAGCCCGGTTTTCCCGAGCATGTCCTGCCGGAGTACCTGAAGTCGATCGGCGTGGAGTACCACATCGTCGAGAAGGACACCTACTCGGTGGTCAAGGAGAAAATCCCGGAAGGCAAGACCACCTGCTCGCTGTGCTCGCGCCTGCGCCGCGGCACGCTGTACACCTTCGCCGACGAGATCGGCGCGACCAAGATGGCTCTCGGTCACCATCGCGACGACATCCTCGAGACCTTCTTCCTCAACATGTTCTACGGCGGCACCCTGAAGGCCATGCCGCCGAAGCTGCTGGCCGACGACGGGCGCAACGTGGTGATCCGGCCGCTGGCCTATTGCAGCGAGAAGGACATCGAGGCCTATTCCCAGCTCAAGGAGTTCCCGATCATCCCCTGCAACCTCTGCGGTTCGCAGGAGAACCTGCAGCGCCAGGTGGTCAAGGAAATGCTGCTGGAATGGGAACGCAAGTCGCCGGGGCGTACCGAGATCATGTTCCGCGCCCTGCAGAACGTGGTGCCGTCGCAACTGGCCGACCGCAACCTGTTCGACTTCGCCAACCTGCGCATCGACGAGAACGCCACGCCGCGCTTCCTCGACGTGATGAACCTCTGAGCCGCGCCGCGGGTCAGTTCTTCTCTCCGGTCTGCAAGGATTCCCGATGCGCGACTACGCCTGGATGTACGAATACTGCCTGAACCGCTTCGGCTCCAGGGAGGCGCTGGAAGCGCGCCTGCCGCAGCCGAAGAGCGCCGCCGAGCTGCGCACGGTGGGTGACGACCGCTACCTGTCGCTGATCAGCCTGCGGATCTTCCGCGCCGGCCTCAAGCACAGCCTGGTGGACGCCAAGTGGCCGGCCTTCGAGGAAGTGTTCTTCGGCTTCGATCCGCAGAAGGTCGTGCTCATGAGCGCCGAGCATCTCGAGCGGCTGATGCAGGACGCCCGCCTGATCCGCCACCTGGGCAAGCTCAAGAGCGTGCCGCGCAATGCGCAGATGGTGCTCGACCTGGCCCGCGAGCATGGCAGCTTCGGCAACTTCCTCGCGGATTGGCCGGAAACCGACATCGTCGGCCTGTGGAAGCTGCTGAGCAAGCGCGGCAACCAGCTCGGCGGCTTGTCGGCGCCGCGTTTCCTGCGGATGGCCGGCAAGGACACCTTCATTCCCAGCGACGACATGGTCGCCGCGCTGAAGGCCCAGGAGATCATCGACAAACCGCCCACCAGCCTCAAGGACCTGGCGGCCGTCCAGGGAGCCTTCAACCAGTGGCGCGAGGAGAGTGGTCGGCCGCTGTGCCAGCTGTCGGTGATGCTGGCGCATACGGTCAATCACTGAGCTAGAGGCTCAGCCGACCGCTGCCGATCATCCACAGCGCCGCCAGCGCGAGGACCAGCACCAGCGCCGCGACGCTGCCTTCGGCGCGATTGCCGAA
>NZ_SCND01000052.1:0-24317 GCF_005503585.1 Pseudomonas sp. 2VD | reverse complement strand
TGGAAGCATCATTTCGGCCAGGTCGTCAGCCTGGCCGAGGTGCTGGCGGATTGAGGCTCAGTGGGGCCGGCTGAGCAGCGCGACCGTGGCCTCGGCATTCATCATCCGCGCCGCCGCCAGCGGCGTCAGCCCGGCGGCGTCCTGGGCGTCACGACGGGCGCCGTGGGCCAGCAGGCTGGCGGCGACCTCGGCCTGGTTGAACATGGCCGCCATCATCAGTGCGGTCTTGCCGTCGGCCGAGGCGCCCTCGACGTCGGCGCCGCCGGCGAGGAGCAGTTCGACCATCGCCAGGTCGCCCTTGAACGCAGCGCCGGCCAGCGGTGTCTGCCCGGCCAGGTTGCGCAGGTCCGGGTCGGCCTTGTAGGCCAGCAGCAGGCGTACCGTGTCGGCGTGGCCATGGTAGCTGGCCAGCATCAGCAGGCTATCGCCCTTGTGGTTACGCAGGTTCGGCGGCAGGCCCTGTTGCAGCAGTTGCTCGAGGCGCTGGCTGTTGCCCTGGCGGGCCAGGTCGAACAACTGGTGGACGAACTCCTGGGTTTCCATATCCAGTTCTGGGCGAGGGCTATCGGTCATGGGGCTGCTTCCTTGTGAATACCGGGTTTGCCGAATGATAGGCGGCCTTGCCGAGGTGGGCTGTTGAGCATTGCCTATGGGGCGGGTTGGCAAATTCAATCGATGGTTGGGGTGGGAAGGTGCCAGCCTGCTGTGACCGGAAGCCGGCCTGGTTGCGTCGTCTTTACAGTTCGATACGGATATCGGTGGCGAAAACGGGGAAAATAAACCGATCGTGCGCCTATCGGCTGTGCCCGGCGCGCACTCTGGAATATCCTTGTCGCCTTCGATACCACTGAGCGGTGCGCGCGCTTGCCGAAGCGAGGCGGTGGCACACTGCGCAATGGCCGACCTTGCCCGGGCCCTGTACGAAAGCGCGCCGCCAACGTCTTTTCGTAGAGCGCCCGGCATCGCCGCGAGCGAACCCGTTTCCGGTGCCGGCCCCAGGCGGGCACCGCTATGCCTAATCGGCCCCGTTCGACGGCGGCCCAGCGAGAGAAGAGGAACAACTGTGCATAAAGCCGTCATCAGCGGAACCGGTCTTTATACTCCGCCCTACAGCATCTCCAACGACGAGCTGGTAGAGAGCTTCAATACCTTCGTGCGCCAGTACAACGACCAGCACGCCGAGGCCATCGCCAAGGGCGAACTGGAGGCGCTGGCCGAGTCCAGCTCGGCGTTCATCGAGAAGGCGTCCGGCATCAAGAGCCGCTTCGTGATGAACAAGGAAGGCATCCTCGACCCGCAGCGCATGGTTCCGTACCTTCCCGAGCGCAGCAACGACGAGTGGTCGATCCTCTGCGAGATGGCCGTGGCCGCCGCCAGGGAGGCGCTGCAGCGTGCCGGCCGCAGCGCCGCCGACATCGACGGGGTGATCGTCGCCTGCTCCAACCTGCAGCGCGCCTACCCGGCGATCGCGGTGGAGGTGCAGGCCGCGCTGGGCATCCAGGGCTACGGCTACGACATGAACGTGGCCTGCTCCTCGGCCACCTTCGGTATCCAGGCCGCCACCACCGCGATCCAGACCGGCCAGGCGCGGGCGATCCTGATGGTCAACCCGGAGATCTGCACCGGCCACCTGAACTTCCGCGACCGCGACAGCCACTTCATCTTCGGCGACGCCTGCACCGCGGTGATCGTCGAGCGCGCCGACCTGGCCGTGTCGAAGCACCAGTTCGACATCGTCAGCACCAGGCTGCTGACCCAGTTCTCCAACAACATCCGCAACAACTTCGGCTTCCTCAACCGCGCCGACGAGAGCGGTATCGGCAAGCGCGACAAGCTGTTCGTCCAGGAAGGCCGCAAGGTGTTCAAGGATGTCTGCCCGATGGTCGCCGAGCTGATCGGCGAGCACCTGGCGGCCAATGAAATCCGGGTCGCCGAGGTCAAGCGCTTCTGGCTGCACCAGGCCAACCTGAACATGAACCTGCTGATCACCCGCAAGCTGCTCGGCCGCGACGCCGAGGCGCACGAGGCGCCGGTGATCCTCGACAGCTACGCGAATACCAGTTCCGCCGGCTCGGTGATCGCCCTGCACAAGCACCAGGACGACCTGCCCAGCGGCGCCATCGGGGTGCTCAGCTCGTTCGGCGCCGGTTACTCGATCGGTAGCGTGATCCTGCGTAAACACTGATCGTGGCGGCGCCTACCGACGCCGAGCTGCTGCCGCGCCTGCTGGCCGGCGAGCAGCGAGCCTTCCGCGAGCTGGTTGGCGCCTACCAGGGCGCCATGCGGGCCGTGGCCTGGGCGATCATCGGCAGATCGCATACCGAGGAAGTGGTGCAGGACGCCTGGCTCGCGGCGGTTCGCGGGCTGGACGGGTTCCAGGGGCGTTCGAGCCTGAAGACCTGGCTGCTGACCATTACCGCCAATACCGCCAAGAGCCGCTTGCGCCAGGTTCGCCGGGAAGTTTTCCTCGACGACCTGCCGGGGCCCCATGGTACGGTGGATGACCAGCGCTTTGCCGCCGACGGTCACTGGAGCCAGCCGCCGCACGCCTGGCACGAGGATTCGCCGGAAGCCCTGCTCGCCGAGGGCGAACTGCGCGATTGCCTGGACAAGACCCTCAACGGTCTGTCCGAGCTGCAGCGCAGCGTGCTGACCCTGCGCGAACGCCAGGGCTTGGAGCTGGAGGAAATCCGTGATCTCCTGGATATCACGCTTTCCAATGTCCGGGTGCTGCTGCATCGCGCCCGCCTGAAGGTCTTCGCCACCCTGGAGCATTTCGAGGAGACCGGCCAATGCTGAGTTGCAAGGAACTGGTCGCCCGGTCCAGCGACTTTCTCGATGGGCAACTGGACTTCCGCGGACAACTGGCGGTGCGCAGCCACCTGCTCATGTGCCGGCATTGCCGGCGCTTCATCCGCCAGATGCGCCTGACCCAGGCGACCGTGCGCCATCTGCCGGAAGGGCAGGGGCCGGAACTCGACCGCCTGGCCGCGCATCTCTCCGAATTGCGCAAGGACGCCGCGCGGCGCTGAGCCGGGGTACCCTCGACACCAAGCCGCCGCCCGCGATTCGTGGGCGGCGGCTTTTTCGTTTCCGCTATCCGGCGTGGGAGAACCGAACCCGGCCTGGCATGGGTGGCTCTCCCTTCCGCGTGACGAGGTCGAGGAGTGTGGCTGGGCTTGGCGGATATCGCTGCGCGATATGCACCCTACGGAGGGGCGGCAATCCGTTTCGCTGGGCGAGCATCCGAAGTTGAGGAGAACGCCTGGGACCTGGCGAATATCGCCGACCGATATTTCTCCAGCAGGGGCAATCCCTGAGTTCAGGCAAAGGGACGGGAAATTTTTTTCGACGCCGCTGTAACGCCGCCAGGGGTGCTCCGTCCATTGGAGCGAGGACGCCATACCGGCGCCCGCTACCAACTTCAGGAGTTACCCATGAAAAAGATTTCCCTCGCTTCTTCCGTCGTCGGCGCTGCTCTGCTCGGCGTAGCCAGTGTCGGCGCGCATGCCGCGCAGAATCCCTTCGCCGTGCAGGAGCTGAGCAGCGGCTACAGCGTGGCTGCCGCCGAGAAGGCCAAGGAAGGTTCCTGCGGCGAGGCCAAGTGCGGTGCCGACAAGGGCAAGCGCGAAGCCTCCAAGGCAGGTCATGAAGGCAGCTGCGGTGCGGATCGCAAGGCCAAGGAAGGTTCCTGCGGTGGCGAGAAGAAGGCCGGCGAAGGCAACTGCGGCGCTGACAAGAAGAAGTCGTAAGGCCTGAGGAGACGGACCATGCAACGGGAATTCGTCAGCGGCGCCGGGCTAGGCCTGCGTCGCGCGCTGCTGGAGCCGCTCGGCGCCGGCGATGAGGTCCGGGTCGACTTCCTCGAGGTCGCCCCGGAGAACTGGATCGGCATCGGCGGCCGTCTCGGCCGCCAGTTCCGCGAGCTGACCGAGCGCCTGCCGTTCCTCTGCCATGGTCTGTCTCTCAACCTCGGCGGCTACGCCCCGCTGGACATGTCGTTGCTGCGCGCGATCAAGGGTTTCATCGAGCAGCATGACATCCGTGCCTACAGCGAGCACCTGTCGGCCTGCGCCGACGACGGCCAGCTCTACGACCTGATGCCGCTACCGTTCAGCGACGAATCGGTGCGCCGGGTCGCCGAACGGGTCCGGGTGGTACAGGACGTCCTCGAGCGGCCGTTGATCGTCGAGAACGTCTCGGCGTATGCGCGCTTGCCGGGCGAGCTGGAAGAGGTCGATTTCGTCCGCGCGGTACTGGAGGAAGCCGATTGCCAATTGCTGCTGGACGTCAACAACGTCTACGTCAACGCCTGCAACTTCGGTTTCGACGCCCACGCCTACATCGCCGCGATGCCCAGCCGGAGGATCGCCTACCTGCACATGGCCGGGCACGACGAGCAGGGCGCCAGCCTGAAGATCGACACCCATGGCGCGCCGGTCTGCGATCCGGTCTGGGAACTGCTGGCACATGCCTATGCCTGCCATGGCGAACGCCCGACGCTGCTGGAGCGCGATTTCAACCTCCCGCCACTGAGCGAGCTGTATGCCGAAACCGATCGCATCCGCGAGCTGCAGCGGCGCAGCGGTGAAGCGCAACTGCGCAGCCTGGGGTACGGCACATGAACCACACGACCTTGCAACGGCGTTTCGCCGCACGTATCCGCGATCCGCAGCAGGCCTTGCCGCCCGGCATCGCGACGGAGCGCATGGCGATCTACGAGGAACTGTTCTTCAACAACCTGGACGGTTTCATCAGCAGCGGTTTCCCGGTCCTGCGCCAGTTGTTCGACGAGCCGCGCTGGCATCGCCTGGTGCGTGCCTTCATGCGCGAGCATCGCTGCCGCACACCGTACTTCAGCCAATTGGGCGAGGAGTTCATCGGCTGGCTGCAGGACGGCTACCGCGCGGAGGAGGGCGATCCGCCCTTCCTGCTGGAGCTGGCTCACTACGAGTGGGTCGAGCTGGCCCTGTCGCTGGCCGAGGCGCCTGTCGAGACGCTGCCGCAGGCCTGGTCGTGGTCGCCACTGGCCTGGCCGCTGGCCTATCGCTGGCCGGTCCATCGCCTGGGGCCGAGCCATCGGCCGATGGAGCCGCCGGCCGAGCCGACCTGCCTGCTGGTCTGGCGCGATCCGGCGGAGCGGGTGCGCTTCCTGCACCTGTCGCCATTCGCCTATCGCCTCGCGCAGCGCCTGAGCGAGGAGGGCGAGGCGCCGGTGGCGCTGCTGCCGTTGTTGCGCGAGTTGGCCGGAAGCTGCGGCCTGAGCGCCGACGTGGAGTATTTCGAAAATGCCTTCGCCTTGCTGGAGGACTGGCACGCCCAGGGCATCCTCATGGGCGAGGGCGCTCTGGAGTGATGATGAAGACTGTCTTCCTGCGTTTACAGCATGCCCTCGACGTCACCCGTCGAGCGGATTTCCTCGCCCCGCTGGCGCTACGCCTGTACCTGGCGCCGGTGTTCTGGATGGCCGGCTGCCAGAAGCTGGCGGACATGCCGGCCACCATCGAGTGGTTCGGCAATCCCGACTGGGGACTCGGCCTGCCGTTTCCCGAACTGCTGGCCTGGCTCGCCGCGCTGAGCGAGGCCGGTGGCGCCGTGTTGCTGTTGTGCGGCCTGGCCGTGCGCTGGATCAGCCTGCCGCTGATGGTGACCATGCTGGTAGCGATCTTCGCCGTGCACTGGCCGAACGGCTGGCAGGCGATCGCCGATCCGTCCGCGCCGTTCGCCAACGCCCAGGTGCTGGAGGCTGGCGAGAAGCTGGCGCGAGCCCGGGAAATCCTGCGCGAATACGGCAACTACGACTGGCTGACGTCGAGCGGAAGCTTCGCCATCGTCAACAACGGCATCGAGTTCGCCGCGACCTACCTGGTGATGTTGCTCGCGCTGTTCTTCGGCGGCGCCGGCAAGTGGCTTTCTGCTGACTTCTGGATTGCGCGAAAATTGCGCTGAGATTTCTACCCATATCGAATAACCCGAAAGGCCCGTAGTAGAGGGCTTTTCGCGTTATTCGCATTGGAGATAAAAAGTTCCTCTGTAATGAAACATTTATCTCCATGCAATTTGGCTGCAATCTGCCATCGCCAAGATTCCCCCCAACACAAAGGGGCCGCCTTACGGCCAGCGCGGAACAAGGGGCGCGCTGTAGCCAGGCACTCGCGTGTTGCCAATGCACACACCATTAAGGGGAAATCTTCGATGATCCGTAAGCACTCGCTCGGCTTCGTTGCCAGCGCTCTGGCTCTGGCCGTATCTGCCCAGGCGTTCGCCGGCACCGTGACCACCGACGGCGCCGATATCGTGATCAAGACCAAGGGCGGCCTCGAAGTCGCCACCACCGACAAGGAATTCAGCTTCAAGCTGGGCGGTCGCCTGCAGGCCGACTACAGCCGTTTCGACGGTTTCTATACCAAGAATGGCAACACCGCCGACGCCGCCTACTTCCGCCGCGCCTTCATCGAACTCGGCGGCACCGCGTACAAGGACTGGAAATACCAGATCAACTTCGACCTGTCGCACAACACCGGCAGCTCCGACAACGGCTATTTCGACGAAGCTTCGGTCACCTACACCGGCTTCAACCCGGTCAACCTGAAGTTCGGTCGCTTCGACCCCGACTTCGGCCTGGAAAAGGCCACCAGCTCCAAGTGGGTGACCGCTCCCGAGCGTAACGCCGCCTACGAACTGGCCGACTGGATCAACACCCACCAGGACGGCATGGGCGCCCAGGTCAACTCGACCCTCGCCGACATGGCCTACCTGTCCGCCGGCGTATCCGCCAAGGACGCCGACGACAGCGACGGCGACAGCGTCAAGCAGTTCAACTTCCGCGGCGTGTTCGCGCCGATGCACGAAGCCGGCAATGTTCTGCATGTCGGCGTGAACTATGCCTACCGCGACCTCGACGACACCGCCTTCGACTCGCGCATCCGTCCGCGCCTGGGCATGCGCGGCATCGCCACCAGCGGCGGCAACGACGCCGGTGACAACGGCAACCGCGCGACCTTCGGCGGTGTCTCCAACTCGCCGGCCGGTTCCTACAAGGACGACAGCGTCTGGGGCCTGGAAGGCGCCTGGGCGATGGGCCCGTTCTCGGCCCAGGCCGAATACCTGGCACGCAAGCTGAAGGCCGATGACAACGCCTACAAGGACATCAAAGCCAAGGGTTATTACGCACAACTGGCCTACACCCTGACCGGCGAGTCCCGCCAGTACAAGCTGGAGGGCGCCAAGTTCGACTCCGTCAAGCCGGAAAACAAGGAAATCGGCGCCTGGGAAGTGTTCTACCGCTACGACAACATCAAGGTGGAAGACGACAACGTCGTCGCCGATACCGCCACTCGCGAAGTCGGCGACACCAAGGCCAAGGCCCACAACCTGGGTGTGAACTGGTACGTCAACGATGCGGTGAAGATCAGCGCGGCCTACGTCAAGGCGAAGACCGACAAGATCACCAACAACAATGGCGACGATGACGGCGACGGCTTCGTGACCCGTTTGCAGTACGTGTTCTAAGAAGCGACAACGATCTGCTCCTGTTTTCGGCCTCGCTCCGGCGAGGTCTTTTTAATCGCTTCCTTACCCGGTTGTGGCGATGTTGGCAGCCTGCAACCGGGTCTTTCTTTCGTTACAGGTCCACCCGCAGGTACTGGCAGGAATATCCGAAAGCCAGACGGTTATCGGCAGAAACTCTTGAGTTTCATTGCAGTCATGCAATCTTCGCAAGGTTGCCGCAATATATGAAACAAGCTGTTACATCTGTCGCCCGGACCTGATGCCTCTAGGCCTGCGCCCTTATCCGACGGCCTCTTCCAGGCGCTATCCGGCTGCCTGTCACAAAAGCTTTCGCGCTTTGCAGTCTCGCTGTCACAACCCATCCAGATGATCCCCCTCCAGCAGCGCCGGCCGGCGACAGAACCGGCCGTTTCCGCGCTGCTCAAGACCATTCGAAATCCGAACAGGGGACTTACCTGATGATTCGCAGACACTCGTGCAAAGGGGTGGGGAGCAGTGTTGCCTGGAGTTTGCTGGGCCTGGCGATTTCCGCGCAGAGCCTGGCCGGGACCGTGACCACCGACGGTGCCGACATCGTGATCAAGACCAAGGGCGGCCTCGAAGTCGCCACCACCGACAAGGAATTCAGCTTCAAGCTCGGCGGCCGCCTGCAGGCCGACTACGGCCGCTTCGACGGCTACTACACGAACAACGGCAATACCGCCGATGCCGCCTACTTCCGCCGCGCCTACCTGGAATTCGGCGGCACCGTCTACCGTGACTGGAAGTACCAGATCAACTACGACCTGTCGCGCAACGTCGGCAACGACAGCGCCGGCTACTTCGACGAAGCCTCGGTCACCTATACCGGCTTCAATCCGGTCAACCTGAAGTTCGGCCGCTTCTACACCGACTTCGGCCTGGAAAAGGCCACCAGCTCCAAATGGGTCACCGCGCTGGAGCGCAACCTCACCTACGACATCGCCGACTGGGTCAACGACAACGTCGGTACCGGTATCCAGGCCAGCTCGGTGGTGGGCGGCATGGCCTTCCTCTCGGGCAGCGTGTTCAGCGAGAACAACAACGATACCGACGGCGACAGCGTCAAGCGCTACAACCTGCGCGGCGTGTTCGCGCCGCTGCACGAGCCGGGCAACGTGGTGCACCTGGGCCTGCAATACGCCTATCGCGACCTGGAGGACAGCGCGGTGGATACCCGGATCCGCCCGCGCATGGGCATGCGCGGCGTCTCCACCAATGGCGGCAACGATGCCGGCAGCAATGGCAACCGTGGCCTGTTCGGCGGCAGTTCGGCAGTCGAGGGGCTGTGGAAGGACGACTCGGTCTGGGGCCTGGAAGGCGCCTGGGCGCTGGGTGCCTTCTCGGCCCAGGCCGAGTACCTGCGGCGCACGGTCAAGGCCGAGCGCGACCGCGAGGATCTCAAGGCCTCCGGCTATTACGCGCAACTGGCCTACACCCTCACCGGCGAGCCGCGCCTCTACAAGCTGGACGGCGCCAAGTTCGACACCATCAAGCCGGAGAACAAGGAAATCGGCGCCTGGGAGCTGTTCTACCGCTACGACTCGATCAAGGTCGAGGATGACAACATCGTCGTCGACAGCGCCACCCGCGAGGTCGGCGACGCCAAGGGCAAGACCCATACCCTGGGCGTCAACTGGTACGCCAACGAGGCGGTGAAGGTCTCCGCCAACTACGTCAAGGCGAAGACCGACAAGATCAGCAATGCCAACGGCGACGATAGCGGCGATGGCCTGGTGATGCGCCTGCAGTACGTGTTCTGAGGCGGTCGGGCCCCGTCCGGCGGGCGGGGCTCGTTTCCGCAGGATGTTACCCGCGTCATGAAATTGCCTGGTGGATGTCCGGGCGGGCCGCCCAGCTTGACCCAGGGCACAGATCGCATGGCGGCATCTGGCTATGCTGGTCCCTCGGAAACGCTCTGGGAGGGACTGATGATCGGCTGGGGACGTGCCTGTATTGGCGTCGGGGGGCTGCTATTGCTGGGCCAGTTGCTGGGGGGCGCCCTGCTGCTCGCGGACGACGGCGAAGCGACGCTGGCGGTCGAACACTTCTGGCAATTCGTCTTCCTGATCCCGGCGATCCTGGTGGCACTGGGAATGTTCGTCCTGCAGCATCACGTGGGTTCCTTCGCCCAGTTGTACCGCCGGCGTCTCGATGGCGCCTCCTACCTGTTGGTCTCCTGCGGCATCGCCCTGGTCCTGGGCAAGCTCTGCGTCCTGCTGCTCGCCTGAGCCCCTCGCGCGGTCCGGCATGTCCGGGTTTGCCCGAGGCATTCAGCTTCCTGATTTAGCCGGAGGCCGCTGAAACCCTTGGTTACACTGGCCTTCATCACACGAACAGGAAGGCAGGACCCCTATGCAAAACCGCATGATGATCACCGGTGCCGGCTCCGGGCTGGGGCGCGAAATCGCCCTGCGCTGGGCGCGTGACGGCTGGCGCCTGGCGCTGGCCGACGTCAACGAAGCCGGCCTGGCGGAAAGCCTGAAACTGGTGCGCGAGGCGGGTGGCGATGGCTTCACCCAGCGTTGCGACGTACGCGACTACAGTCAACTGACCGCGCTGGCGCAGAGCTGCGAGGAGAAGTTCGGCGGCATCGACGTCATCGTCAACAACGCCGGGGTCGCCTCCGGCGGTTTCTTCGGCGAGCTGTCCCTGGAGGACTGGGACTGGCAGATCGCGATCAACCTGATGGGCGTGGTCAAGGGCTGCAAGGCCTTCCTGCCGCTGCTGGAGCGAAGCAAGGGCAAGATCGTCAACATCGCCTCGATGGCGGCGTTGATGCAGGGCCCGGCGATGAGCAACTACAACGTGGCCAAGGCCGGGGTGGTGGCGCTTTCGGAAAGCCTGCTGGTAGAGCTGGCGCTGGTCGAGGTCGGCGTCCATGTGGTCTGCCCTTCGTTCTTCCAGACCAACCTGCTGGACTCTTTCCGCGGCCCGAGCCCCGAGATGAAGCACCAGGTCGGCAAGCTGCTGGAGAGTTCGCCGATCAGCGCCGCCGACATCGCCGACTACATCCACGCCGAAGTGGCCAAGGGCAGCTTCCTGATCCTGCCCCACGAGCAGGCGCGGATGGCCTGGAGGATCAAGCAGCAGAACCCCCAGGCGATCTATGACGAGATGACCGCGATGGCCGGCAAGATGCAGGCCAAGCGTCAGCGCCAGGCCTGAGGGGAAATGGCTGCAGGCCAGCAGGGGCGCGGCTTTGCACCATTGCGGTGCGGCGCAGATAGTGCTTGCCCAAGGCGGTGCGATCGAGTAGCTTGAGTCACCGGCCTGCCTGCCGAAGTACGTTGGACCCCACAAGAAGCCTCGCTCATTTGCGAGGCTTTTTGCTTTTCCGGCCTCGCGCCCTGTGCTAGAAGGCTGCCTCTGCGAGTCCGTTCTGTTCTGGAGTACCCCTGTGGAGTCTGAATCCATCGTCTATGGCTGCATCCGCGACTGGCCGGGCGATTCGATGGAACGGCGCATGCGCCGTGCCGCCAACCGCCGCGTGCTGGACAGCCTGCCGGGCGGCGAGGCCTGGCCGTTCCTCGGCCGCGAGATGTTCAGCCGCTGCGAGCAGTCCGGGGCCGGGCTCTACCAGACCCAGATCATCCACTTCGGTGCCAGCTACCAGGCCATCGAATACGAGTGGAGCCTGTGGGTCGAGCAGTTCGAGGCGTTGCTCAGGCGCCTCTACTGGGCCAGCGCGGTGGTCCACCTAGAGACCGAAGTGAACGGCAGCCATACCTTTCGCTGGGAGTCCGAGCGTGGCTTCCATACCCCCCAGGAGAGCGACCTGCAGGTCCGCTGCGCCTGGGAGCGGGAGGGCGGGCGGCGGTGATCAACTACCTCTGGTTCGTCCTCGCGGCGTTCTGCGAGATCGCCGGCTGCTACGCCTTCTATCTCTGGCTGCGGCTGGGCAAGAGCGCCCTGTGGGTGCTGCCCGGCCTGCTCAGCCTGACCCTGTTCGCCTTGCTGCTGACCCGCGTGGAGGCCAGCTACGCCGGCCGCGCCTATGCCGCCTATGGCGGCATCTACGTCGCCGCGTCGCTGTTCTGGCTGGCTTTCGTCGAGCGCTCGCGGCCGCTATGGAGCGACTGGCTGGGCGTGGCCTTGTGCGTGGTCGGTGCCAGCGTCGTGCTGTTCGGCCCGCGCCTGTCGCAGTGACTCAGGCGGGGTGGGCGGCGCGCCCGTCACGGGCGTCGGACCCCGCCGTCCCGGGCCGCCGCACCCCGAACCGGCGGATCACTGCGAAGTGTTGCGCTGTACGTCACCTTTTTCCTGATCCAGTTCCTTGAGCATCTGCGCGTAGGCATCGCAATCGCTCGGCCGGTTCTGTTCCGAGCGGGCTTCCTGGCGCTGGCGCAACTGCTCGTTGAGTTCCCTGGCCCGTTGCGGGTTCTTCTGGGTGATCGAGGCGACCTTGGTGGCGACTTCCTTGCCCATCTTTTCCGCCTCCGCTTCGGAACAGGCGAAGACCGGCGTGGCGACCAGCAGGGCGCAGGCGCTGGCGAGGGCGAAAAGCGGTTTCATGGCGTACTCCTGTGGGGTGGTCCTGAGCGGTGGAGCCCGGTCGAGCCGACAAAGTTCAGCCGCAACGCCGGACGGCGACCGATTCGAACCCTCGCGGCGGGTTGCGGGTCGCACGCATAGAGAGGGTGCGAAGGACCCTCGTCGCTTATGCCGCAGGAGGTATGCCATGACTCACGATTGGGATCTGGTCGAACGGTTGCTGCTGGAGGTCCGGCAGTCCGCCCATGAGAACTTCGCCCCGCGCGCCCATGCCGAACGCCTGGCCGAGGAACGCTCCCAGGCCGGGCAGCGGGTCGGCGACATGGATGCGTTGAAGCAGAAGGCCGCCGACTACGAGGCGATCCTGCTGGAGGGCGGCTTCATCGAGCCGCGTCCGGAAGAGCAGGGCGGCAATGGCGAGAACTTCGTCCTCACGCCGCGCGGCGAGCGCCTGCTCGGCCTGATCGGCGGCGAGACGCCGAAGGCCGCCGAGGCTCGCCGGCTGCTCGAGGAGAACGGCAGCGAAGCGCTGCACGCCGAGCGCTTCGACCGTTTCGTCGCCGGGCTCTGAAACTGCGCCCGACGGGCGATCGGCGGGGCTTGTGAGTCGCCCGCGGCGCCACCATAGTGCGGAGCATGATGCCTATTTCATCCTCTTCCGCCCGCCGCGCCGAGCCGGCTCCGCGGCCCCTGGCGGAGTTCCATCCCGCCGTCCGCCAGTGGTTCGAACGCCACTTCGCCGCGCCCACGCCGGCCCAGGTCGAGGCCTGGCCGGCGATCCGCGAGGGGCTTTCGACCCTGGTCGCCGCGCCCACCGGTTCGGGCAAGACCCTGACCGCCTTCCTCGCCGCCATCGATGCCCTGGTGGTAGAGGGGCTGGCCGCCGGCGGCGAGCTGGCGGATGCCACCCAGGTAGTCTATGTCTCGCCGCTGAAAGCGCTGTCCAACGACATCCGCATCAACCTGGAGCAACCGCTGGCCGGCATCCGCGAAGAACTGGCGCGTCTCGGCCTGCCCGACGTCGATATCCGTAGCGCGGTGCGCACCGGCGATACGCCGCAGGTCGAACGCGGAGCGATGCGCAAGCGCCCGCCGCACATCCTGGTCACCACGCCCGAATCGCTGTACATCCTGCTCGGCTCGGAGTCGGGCCGGCAGATGCTCGCCGGGGTGCGCAGCGTGATCGTCGACGAGATCCATGCCCTGGCCGGCAGCAAGCGCGGCAGCCACCTGGCGCTGTCGCTGGAGCGCCTGCAGGCGCTGTGTCCGCGACCGCTGCTGCGGATCGGGCTGTCCGCCACGCAGAAGCCGATCGAGAAGGTCGCGCGCTTCCTCGTCGGTGCCAGCGGCAATCCGCGCGATCCGGCCTGCCGGATCGTCGACATCGGCTATACGCGCCCCCGCGACCTGGGCATCGAGGTACCGCCGGTGGCGCTGGAAGCGGTGATGTCCAACGACACCTGGGAGCTGGTCTACGACCGCCTGGCGCACCTGGCCGGCGAGCACCGCACCACCCTGGTGTTCGTCAACACCCGGCGCATGGCCGAGCGGGTCACCCGCTTCCTCGCCGAACGCCTCGGCAGCCGCCAGGTGGCGGCCCACCACGGCAGCCTGGCCAAGGAGCTGCGCCTGGATGCCGAGCAGCGCCTCAAGGCCGGGCAATTGAAGGTACTGGTGGCGACCGCCTCGCTGGAGCTGGGCATCGATATCGGCGACGTCGAGCTGGTCTGCCAGTTGTCGTCGCCGCGCTCCATCGCCGCCTTCCTGCAACGGGTCGGGCGTTCCGGGCACAGCGTCGGCGGCACCCCCAAGGGCCGGTTGTTCCCGACCTCCCGCGACGACCTGGTGGAATGCGCGGCGCTGCTCGACAGCGTGCGCCGTGGCGAGCTGGACAGCCTGGTGCTGCCGCGCCAGCCGCTGGACGTGCTGGCGCAGCAGATCGTCGCCGAAGTGGCCTGCCAGGAGTGGCGCGAGGACGACCTCTATCGCCTGGTGATCCGCGCCGAGCCCTACGCCGGGTTGGAGCGCGAGCGCTTCGACGAAGTCCTGCGGATGCTTGCCGAGGGCTACCACTCACGCCTCGGCGTGCGCGGCGCCTATCTCCATCGCGATGCGCTCAACGGCCTGCTCCGTGGCCGTCGTGGCGCGCGGCTGACCGCGCTGACCTCGGGCGGGACCATTCCCGATACCGGCGACTACAGCGTGCTGCTGGAGCCGCAGGGCCTGCTGGTGGGGACGGTCAACGAAGATTTCGCGGTGGAGAGCCTGGCCGGCGACGTGTTCCAGCTGGGCAACACCTCGTACCGGATCATCCGCATCGAGCCGGGACGGGTGCGGGTCGAGGACGCCCAGGGCCAGCCGCCGAACATTCCGTTCTGGCTGGGTGAGGCGCCGGGGCGCAGCGACGAGCTGTCGGCCAGCGTGGCGCGCCTGCGCGACACCCTCGACGAGCTGCTCGGCGAAGGCCAGGCATTGCCGGAAGGGCAGCGGCTGGAGCCAGCCATCGCCTGGCTCGGCGTCACCCTCGGGCTGGACGATGGCGCCGCGCGGCAGATCGTCGAGTACCTGGCCCGCGCCCGCCAGGCCCTGGGTGGCCTGCCCGGGAGCCGGCGGCTGGTGATGGAACGCTTCTTCGACGAATCCGGCGGCATGCAACTGATCATCCACAGTCCTCACGGCAGCCGCCTCAACCGCGCCTGGGGCCTGGCGCTGCGCAAGCGTTTCTGCCGCAGCTTCAACTTCGAGCTGCAGGCGGCGGCCACCGAGGACGCGATCATCCTTTCGCTGTCCACCAGCCACAGCTTTCCCCTCGACGAGGTCTGGCGCTACCTGCATTCGGCGAGCGCCGAGCATCTGTTGGTACAGGCCGTGCTCGACGCGCCGCTGTTCGGCGTGCGCTGGCGCTGGAACCTGACCACCTCGCTCGGTTTGCCGCGCTACACCGGCGGTCGCAAGGTGCCGCCGCAACTGCTGCGGATGAAGAGCGAGGATCTGCTGGCCAGCGTGTTCCCCGACCAGGTGGCGTGCCTGGAGAATATCGTCGGCGAGCGCGAGGTGCCCGATCACCCGCTGGTGGCGCAGACCCTTGACGACTGCCTGCACGAGGCGATGGATTGCGACGGCTGGCTGGCCCTGCTGCGCGACATGGAGAGCGGCGCGGTGGACTTGCTGGCGCGCGACCTGCCGGCGCCTTCGGCGTTGGCGGCGGAGATACTCACCGCGCGTCCCTACGCCTATCTCGACGATGCGCCGCTGGAGGAGCGGCGTACCCAGGCGGTACAGAATCGCCGCTGGAGCGATCCCGAGTCCGCCGACGATCTCGGCGCCCTGGACCTTGAGGCGATCGAGGCGGTGCGTGGCGAGGCCTGGCCGGAAGCGCGCAACGCCGACGAGATGCATGAGGCGCTGAACAGCCTGGGCTACCTCACCTCGGGCGAGGCCGAGGCCAATCCGGGCTGGGGGGAATGGCTTGCGCAACTGTCGGAGCAACGCCGCGCCGGACGCCTGGACTGCGCAGGCAGCATTCTCTGGCTGGCGGCGGAGCGCCTGCCGGCGATGCGCCTGGTGCATCCCGCGGCGAAGGTGCCCGACGCTTTCCAGGCGCCTCGCGGCTATCCGCCGCCGGACTCGGCGGAAGCGGCGACCGTGGAGCTGACCCGCGCCCGCCTGGGTGGCTTCGGGCCGCGCACGGCCGGGCAGTTGGCGGCCGACCTGGGCATCGGCCTGGCCGACCAGCAGTACGCGTTGGCCGCCCTGGAGCGCGAAGGCTATGTGCTGCGTGGCCGCTTCAGTCCTGGCGCGACGGAAGAGGAGTGGTGCGAACGCCATCTGCTGGCGCGCATCCATCGCTATACGGTGAAGCGCCTGCGCCGGGAAATCGAGCCGGTGCAGCGCGCCGATTTCATGCGCTTCCTGTTCGACTGGCAGCGCCTGGCGCCGGGCACCCGTGGCCGGGGAGCGGAGTCCCTGGCTACGGTGGTCGAGCAACTGGAAGGCTTCCAGGCCGCGGCGGCCGCCTGGGAAAGCGAACTGCTGGCAGCGCGGGTGGCCGACTACGCCAGCCATTGGCTGGACCAGCTGTGCCGTTCCGGACGCATCGTCTGGGCGCGCCTGGCCGGACGCAGCAAGGCCGCCGGCGGTCCGCTGCGCAGCGCGCCGATCGTGCTCCTGCCGCGCCGCGAGCTGGGGCTCTGGAGCGTCCTGCAGCGCGACGCGCGGGAGCCGGAACTGTCGCCGCGCGCGGCCAGGGTACTGGAGGTGCTGCGCGAGCAGGGTGCATCGTTCTTCGACGAACTGAGCCAGGACGCCCACCTGCTGCGCAGCGAGCTGGAGAACGCCCTCGGCGAGCTGGTCTCGGTCGGCCGGGTCAACGCCGACAGCTTCGCCGGGCTGCGCACCCTGCTGATGCCGGCGGACAAGCGCAGCCGCCAGGAGCGCCGCTCGCGCGGCCTGCCGGGCGGCATGCAGGACGCCGGGCGCTGGGCGCCGCTGCGCCGGGCGAAGGCGGAAGAGGTGGGGCAGCGTTTGCCGGCGGAGGTTCTCGAACATGTCGCCCGGACCTTGCTGCGGCGCTATGGGGTGGTCGCCTGGCGCCTGCTGGAGCGCGAAGCCGACTGGCTGCCGCCGTGGCGCGAGTTGCTGCGCGTCTACCATCGCCTGGAAGCGCGCGGCGAGATTCGCGGCGGGCGCTTCATCGCCGGCCTGGCCGGCGAGCAGTTCGCCTTGGCGGAAGCGGTCGGCCTGTTGCGCGAGGTGCGCAAGCGGCCGCCGGATGGGGCGATGCTGGTGGTGTCGGCGGTCGATCCGTTGAACCTGGTCGGCGGCCTGCTACCCGGCGAACGGGTGCCGGCGGTGACCGGCAACCGCCTGCTCTATCGAGACGGAGCGCCGCTGGCGGCGCTGGTAGCCGGCAAGGTGCGGATGCTCGCGGAAGTCGACGGCGAGACCGCGCAGCAGATCCGTGCGCTGCTGATCCGCCGTCACTGAGGCCCGCTCAGCGCAGGCTCAGATGGCGGCTGAGCAGGGCCCGCAACGCGGCCGGCTTGACCGGCTTGGACAGGTAGTCGAGGCCGGCGGCGTGGATCTCCGCCACCAGTTCCGGCCGCGCGTCGGCGCTGATCACCACGCCCGGCACCGGCTCGCCCAGGCGCGTGCGCAGCCAGGCCATCAATTGCGTACCGGTCTCGCCGTCGTCCAGGTGATAGTCGATCAACGCCAGTTGCGGGCGCATCTCGCTGTCCAGCAGCGTGGCGCATTCCTCGCGGCTGCGCGCGGTCCAGACCTGGCAGCCCCAGCGGCTGAGCAGGCTGTTCATGCCGGCGAGGATGCTGTCTTCGTTGTCCACGCAGAGCACCTGGGCGCCGTTCAGCGCTTGCGCCGGTTCGGCCTTGTGGCCGTTGGCCAGGGCCGGCGGCGCCTGCCGCGCCAGCGGTACGCGGACGCTGAAGACGCTGCCCTTGCCCGGCCAGGAACGTACCTCCAGCGGATGGCCGAGGACCTTGCAGAGCCGGTCGGCGATCGCCAGGCCGAGACCGAGGCCTTTCTCCGCGCGGGTCTGGTGGCTGTCCAGGCGCTTGAACTCTTCGAAGATGACTTTCTGCTTGTCCGGTGGGATGCCCGGCCCCTGATCCCAGACTTCCAGGCGCAGGCAGCCGTCCTCGCGGCGCACGCCGAGCAGCACGTGGCCCTTGGCGTAGCGGAAAGCGTTGGTCAGGAAGTTCTGCAGGATGCGCCGCAGCAGCTTGATGTCGCTGTCCACCCGCAGCTGGCTGCCGCGCAGGCGGAAATGCAGGCCCTGTTCCTGGGCCAGCGCCTTGAACTCGACGCCGAGGGCATCGTAGAGGTTGTTCAGCGGGAACGGGTTGCGTTCGGCGCTGACCCGGCCGCTTTCCAGGCGCGAGATGTCCAGCAGGTCGGTGATCAGGTCCTCGGCGGAACGCAGCGACGAGTCGAGGTGCTGCACCAGGTCGCGGACCTCGCCGGGCAGCGCGTCCTGGTGGGCGAGGGCGGCGGAGAACAGCCGCGCGGCGTTCAGCGGCTGCATCAGGTCGTGGCTGACGGCGGCGAGGAAGCGGGTCTTCGACTGGTTGGCGGCCTCGGCGTTGCTCTTCGCCTCGCTGAGTTCCTGGTTCAACTGCGAGAGTTCCTGGGTACGCTCCTGGACCCGCTGTTCCAGCGACTCGTTGGCGCCCTTGAGGCCCTGTTCGGCCTCGCGGTAGGCGGTGATATCGGTGAAGCTCATGACGAAGCCGCCGCCGGGCATCGGGTTGCCGATCAGCTCGATGACCCGGCCGTTGGGGAACAGCCGCTCGGAGGTGTGCGGAGTGCCCTGGCGCATCCAGTACAGGCGCTTGGCCACGTGCATGTCCGGATCGCCGGGCCCGCACAGGCCGCGATCGGCGTTGTAGCGGATGATGTCGGCGATCGGTCGGCCGACGTAGATCAGCCCGTCCGGGTACTCGAACAGTTCCAGGTAGCGGTGGTTCCAGGCCACCAGGCGCAGCGACTGGTCGACCACGCTGATGCCCTGGGTGATGTTCTCGATCGCGCCCTGCAGCAGGGCGCGGTTGAATTGCAGCACCTCGGAGGCTTCGTCGGCGATCCGCACCACGTCCTCCACCTGCATCTCGCGCCCTTCGATGGCGGCCTTCACCACCGCCCGCGCCGAGGACGCGCCGAGGACCCCGGCGAGCAGGCGCTCGGTGTGCGCGATCCACTCGTTGTTGGCGGTCTGGTTCGGGGTGAAGCCCTTGCCCTGGCGGTAGGCGAAGCGGATGAAGCTTTGCCGCGCGCGTTCCTCGCCGACGAAACGCGCGGCGAGCATCAGCAGGTCTTCCACCTGCACCGCGAGCATGAAGCGCGAGTTCTGCCGCTGGGAGATCTCCTGGCCGATGAAGCGGCTGGCCTGCCAGTGCTCGGACACGCGGGTGCGCGAGAGCACCGAGACCAGGCCGAACAGGGCAAAGTTGCCGACCAGCGAGATCAGCACGCCCTGGGTCAGCGGCTCGATCGGCAGGCCGAAGGGATTGCTTGCCAGCCAGGTCAGGCCGGGGATGCGCTCCAGCGGCCAGCCGAGGCCCTTGGCCACCACCGGCAGGACCAGTGTATAGGCCCACAGCAGCGAGCCGGCGGCGAGGCCGGCGAAGACCCCGCGGCGGTTGGCCTGTTTCCAGTACAGCGCGCCGATCATCGCCGGGCCGAGCTGGGCGATGGCGGCGAAGGCGATCTGGCCGATGGTCGCCAGGCTGGCGCTGGAGCCGAGCAGGCGGTAGGCCACGTAGGCGAGCAGCAGGATCACCGCGATGCTCACCCGGCGCACGGTCAGCAGCCAGTGACGGAAGGCCTCGAAGGGCCGTTCGGTGTCCTTTTCCCGGCGTCGCAGCAGCCACGGCAGGAGCATGTCGTTGGAGACCATGGTCGACAGCGCGACGCTGGCGACGATGACCATTCCGGTGGCGGCCGAGGCGCCGCCGATGAACGCCAGCAGGGCCAGCGCCGGGTGCGCCTCGGCCAGCGGCAGGCTGATGACGAAGGAGTCCGGCATTACCCCGGCGGGCAGGTGCAACTGGCCGGCGAGGGCGATCGGCACCACGAACAACGCGGCCAGCACCAGGTAGATGGGGAACACCCAGCGCGCCAGGTTGAGGTCGCGCGGCTCGATGTTCTCCACCACCGTGACGTGGAATTGCCGCGGCAGGCACATGATCGCGGTCATCGCCACGCCGGTCTGCAGCAGCATCGCCGGCCAGTGCACGGTCTCTTCCCAGTAGTCGGCCAACTGCGGCGCGGCGCGGGCCTGGGAGAAGAGATCGGCGAAGCCGTCGTAGAGGCCGAAGGTGACGAAGATGCCCACGGCGAGGAAGGCGGTGAGCTTGACCAGCGACTCGAAAGCGATGGCCAGGACCATGCCGCGGTGGTGTTCGGTGACATCCAGGCTGCGGGTACCGAAGACGATGGTGAACAGCGCCAGCACCAGCGACACGATCAGCGCCGTGTCCTGGGCGCGGGTACCGGTGGAGTCGGCGCCGGAGCCGATCAGCAGGTTCACCCCGAGGACGATGCCTTTCAGTTGCAGGGCGATGTAGGGCAGCACGCCGACCATGCAGATCAGCGCCACCACCACCGCCAGCGCCTGCGACTTGCCGTAGCGGGCGGCGATGAAGTCGGCGATGGAGGTGATGTTCTCCTGCTTGCTGATCATGATCATCTTCTGCAGCACCCAGGGCGCGAACAGCATCAGCAGCACCGGTCCGAGGTAGATCGGCAGGAACGACCAGAGCTGGTCGGTGGCCTGGCCGACCGCGCCGAAGAAGGTCCAGCTGGTGCAGTACACTGCCAGGGAGAGGCTGTAGACCCAGGCGCGCAGGCGGGGTGAGAGCGGGGTGCGGCGACGGTCGCCATAGAAGGCGATGGCGAACAGGATGGCCATGTAGACCAGGGCGACCACGGCGATCAGCCCGATGGACAGCGACATGCGAACTCCGATGATGTCCCCGCGTGAAGCTGGCGTGAGGCGGGGGTCTTGCTTTCGCGCCAGTTTCGCACTTGTCGGCCCGCGCGTCAGGCCGCCTGCGACCAAGGTCGCACGCATGCTTGAGCCGGACGCGCGGAGTTGGTAGCGTGCCGGGCTGCGTGAGCGCGGACGGCCCCGGCGGCCGGCTGTCCGTTCATCGTAGCCGGTTTCGGCTGCGGCACTAAACGCGGCCGCTACGCTCTGATGGGAGCGGAGTTTTGCGTCGATGTCGAGGAGGGCGCCCATGTTCAAGCCGCTACCGATCACCCTGCAGCGCGGAGCCTTGCGTCTCGAGCCGCTGGTGGAAGCGGACATTCCCGAGCTGGTGAGCCTCGCCGAAGCCAACCGCGAGGCGCTGCAGTACATGGACGGACCGACGCGGCCGGACTGGTACCGCCAGAGCCTCGCCGAGCAGCGCGAGGGCAGGGCGTTGCCGCTCGCCGTCCGCCTCGGCGTGCAACTGGTCGGGACCACGCGCTTCGCCGAATTCCTTCCCGCCTTGCCGGCCTGCGAGATCGGCTGGACCTGGCTCGACCAGGCCCAGCACGGCAGCGGCCTGAACCGCATGATCAAGTACCTGATGCTCAAGCATGCCTTCGACAACCTGCGCATGGTCCGCGTGCAGCTCAGCACGGCGGCGAGCAACCTGCGCGCCCAGGGCGCCATCGACAAGCTCGGCGCGCAGCGCGAGGGCGTGCTGCGCAACCACCGGCGGCTGGCCGGCGGGCGGCTAGACGACACCTTCGTCTACAGCATCACCGACCACGAATGGCCGCAGGTCAAGGCGGCGCTGGAAGCCAGCTTCACCGGCTGAAGCCGGTTCCGTCGCTCCTGCGGTATGCTGGGCGGCCCGTCCGGACGGGCGAACGAGGAGACGGCAGTGCCGGACGAGACGAGCGGAGAACACACGCATTTCTGGCGCGCCGCCGAACTGGGCGGCGTCGAACTGCTGCACGCGCGCTATGTGGAGCAGCGCTTCGCGCCGCACGTGCACAGCAGCTTCGCCCTGGTCATCATCGAGCAGGGCGCGCAGCGCTTTCGCCATCGTGGCGGCGAGCACCTGGCCCCGCTGGGCAGCATGGTGCTGATCAACCCCGACGAAGTGCACACCGGCTCCAAGGCCCATGATGCCGGTTGGCTCTATCGCGGCTACTACCCGGAAATGGAGCAGATCGACGGGATTCTCGACGAGCTGGAAATCCATCATGGCGGCGTGCCGCGTTTCGCCGACAGCGTGATCCACGACCAGCCCCTGGCACGCGCCTTCGTCCACTTGCACCGCCTGCTGGCCGAGCATGCCGGCAGCCTGGAAACCCAGACCCGCTGGCGCGAGACGATGCTCGCCCTGTTCCGTCGCCACGCCCGCCTGCCAGAAGCGCCGAAGGCCGGGCAGGAGCCGTTGGCGGTGGCCCGCGCCCGCGAACTGCTGGCGGCGCGGTTGCTCGATCCGCCTTCGCTGGAGGAACTGGCGGCGGCGGTCAATCTGTCCCCGTTCCATTTTGCCCGGGTCTTCCGTCGCGCCACCGGCATGCCGCCCCACGCCTGGCTCAGACAGCGCCGCCTGGAGCAGGCCAGGGCACTGCTCAAGAGCGGCCGGGCGCCGCTGGAGGTGGCCCTGGAGCTGGGCTTCGCCGACCAGAGCCACCTCGGTCGCCAGTTCAAGCAGGCCTACGGGGTGGCACCGGGTGAATACCGCTCGGCCTGCGCGCGCTCGTCCTTGACGACATACGAATAAGTCAAGCTCACATTTGCAAATCATTTGTATTTACGTTCTTTACGATTTGCCGTAATTTTGCGCCCCACTTTTTCCTGCGTCCCTGGGGGAGCCTCGATGTCGTCCGTGAGTTCGTTGTCGCGCCTGGCCGTCGCCATTGCGCTGGGTGTGTCCATGCAGGCGGCGCAGGCCGAAGAGGAAGCCAAGGAGCTGGGCACGGTCACCGTGGTCGGCGACTGGCTGGGCGAAGCCGACCAGGCGGTGGTGCAGAACCATCCCGGCGCGCGCAGCGTGGTGCGTCGTCGGGAAATGCTCGAGAGCGGTGCGCAGAACGTCCGCGACGTGCTGCGCAAGGTGCCCGGCGTGCAAGTGCAGGACAACAACGGTACCGGCGGCAGCGACATCTCCCTGAACGTCGGGGTGCGTGGCCTGACTTCACGCCTGTCGCCGCGCTCGACGGTGATGATCGACGGCGTGCCGGCGGCGGTGGCGCCCTACGGCCAGCCGCAGCTGTCGATGATGCCGCTGTCCATCGGCAACCTGGAGAGCATCGACGTCGTGCGCGGCGCCGGCTCGGTGCGCTACGGCCCGCAGAACGTCGGCGGGGTGATCAACTTCGTGACCCGGGCGATTCCGGAGAAGTTCTCCGGCGAAATCGGCACCACCATCGAGCATGCCGGCCACGGCGGCTGGAAGAAGCTCAACCAGGCGTTCCTCGGCGGGACCGCCGACAACGGCCTGGGCGTGGCGCTGCTGTATTCCGGGGTGAAGGGCGCCGACTACCGCGACGGCAACAACGACAACGATATCGACGACGTGCTGCTCAAGACCCATTGGCAGCTCACCGACAGCGACCAGTTGGCGGCCAACTTCCACTACTACGACGCCTACGCCGATATGCCGGGCGGCCTGACCCAGGCGCAGTACGACGACGATCCCTTCCAGTCGGTGCGCGACTGGGACAACTTCCGTGGTCGGCGCAAGGACTTCTCGCTGAAGTACACCCGCCAGGTCGACGACCTCACCCAGTTCGAGGTGCTCACCTACTACAGCGACAGTTTCCGCGGCAGCAGCATCGCCGCGCGCAACCTCAGGACCATCACCTCGTACCCGCGCGACTACCATGTGTTCGCGGTGGAGCCGCGGGTCTCGCGGATCTTCTTCGCCGGCCCGACCACCCAGGAGATCGGCATCGGCTACCGCTACCTGAAGGAAGCGATGAACGAGCGCGCCAGTCAGCTGGCCCTGGTCGACAATGTGCCGACCGTGCGTCCCGGCTCGGACGGCCATACCTACCAGGACCGTACCGGCGGTACCGAGGCCAGCGCCTTCTACATCGACGACAAGATCGATGTCGGCAACTGGACCATCACCCCCGGCATCCGCTTCGAGAAGATCGACAGCGACTGGCGCGACCGCCCGGTGCTCGGCCTGAACGGCAAGCCGGTGCAGGAGAAGAAGCGCAGCAAGGACTACAACGAACCGCTGCCGGCGCTGAGCCTGATGTATCACTTGAGCGACGAGTGGAAGCTGTTCGCCAACTACTCCGAATCGTTCGGCAGCCTGCAGTATTTCCAGCTCGGCCAGGGCGGCAGCGGCAACGATACCGCCGCCGGCCTGGAGCCGGAGAAGGCCAAGACCTACGAACTGGGCACGCGCTACGACAACGGCAGCTGGGGCGGCGAGATCACGCTGTTCTACATCGACTTCGACGACGAGCTGCAGTACGTCAGCAACGACGTCGGCTGGACCAACCTCGGCGCCACCAAGCACCAGGGCATCGAGACTTCCGGCCACTATGACTTCGCCACTCTCGATCCGCGCCTGGACGGCCTGTCGGTCTACGGCAGCCTCACCTATACCCGTGCCACCTACGAAGGCGACATTCCCTCCTTCAAGGGGCGCGACCTGCCGCTCTACTCGCGCCAGGTGGCCACCGCCGGGGTGCGCTACGAGGTCGACCGCTGGACCTACAACCTCGACGCCTTCGCCCAGTCCATGCAGCGCGCGCCAGGGCTGAGCACCGACAGCCAGGGCAACTTCACCCACAACTACATCACCGAGCCC
>NZ_SCND01000529.1:0-2989 GCF_005503585.1 Pseudomonas sp. 2VD | reverse complement strand
CCTCCAGGTCGAGGCCGGCGAAGGACACGCCGAAGGGGTCCGGGTTGCGCCAGTGCAGGTCGCGCACCTGGAGGAAAGGCGCGCCGCCGGTGACCTTCGGATACTCCGCCGCCAGGCCCTCGGCGTCGCCCACCATCAGCCGCGCCAGCTCGAGATCGGAACATTGCGCCGGCACGCACTGTCCGGCCACCCGTCCGCCGCGCAGCACCGTGGCGCGCTGGCAGAGCGCACGGACCTCGGCCAGCTTGTGGCTGATGAAGAGGACACTGCAACCCTCCTCCGCAAGACGGCGCAGGGTGACGAAGAGATCCTCGGCCTCGCGCGGGGTCAGCACCGAGGTCGGCTCGTCGAGGATCAGCAGGCGGATGTCCTGCATCAGGCAGCGCACGATTTCCACCCGCTGGCGCTCGCCGATGGACAGCCCATGGACCAGCCGGCGAGGCTCCAGCGGCATGCCGTAGCGCTGCGACACCTCGCGAATACGCGCCTCCAACCGGCGCGGGCTGCCCGCCTCGGCGCCGAGGGCGAGCGCGATGTTCTCCGCCACGCTGAGCGTCTCGAACAGGGAGAAATGCTGGAACACCATGCCGATCCCCAGCGCCCGGGCGCGAGCCGGGTCGCGCACCTGCACCGGCTCGCCCTGCCAGCGGATCTCGCCGGCATCGGGACGGGTCACGCCGTAGATGATCTTCATCAGCGTGCTCTTGCCGGCGCCGTTCTCACCGAGCAGGGCGTGGATCTCGCCGGCGTCGATGCACAGGTCGATGCGGTCGTTGGCCAGGCAACCCGGATAGCGCTTGCTGATCCCGCGCAGTTCGAGGCGCGGCGGCGCGAAGGAGGTAGGTGCGGACATGGCGGACCCGGTCGGTTGCTCGACGATGCCACGGCCGGTGCAAATACCTGGCCAGGAGGTCAGGAAAGCCCTGGAACGCGGCTTGCGCCGGGAGCCACGGGCCAGGCTGCCGCGCCGAGCGGCACCAAGCCGGAGCACGCCTGGGACGCCGCGGCACATTTGCGGGCAACCCTGCGGCGCACCCGCGTGAGCATTTGTCGCAAAACAGTCATCACCACCTTGCTCACAGAGTTATCCACAGCGTGTCGGGAGCCCATCCGGGACCTTGGGAAGCCTCCCGCGCCGACCGTCCCGGCAATTTTCGCAACATCGGCGCTGGACAGAAAACAGCCAACCCGGCAGGTCATGAGCACGACCTGGCAAGGCATTTTCTCCAACACTTTGCCAACAGCTTTATCCACAAGATATCGACAGCCGTTCGGAGGAACCCGGCAGAACGACCTCTCCCGGCCAAGCCATGGCTCGGCCGAATCCCTGGGGCAGCCCCGGCGGCCCGCTTCCGGCACAGTTTGCCAACAGCTTTTCCACAGGAAACCCGCGGAACGGGAATGCCCGTGAAAATGTCTCCAGGACTTCCTCTTTAGACGCCAGGAAGCCCATGAATACTGGGTTTTCCGGCTTTCCAGGAAAGTCCGCGGCGATCGACGGAAGCATGCTCGGCGGCGCCATGGGTGGATCCGCTGTCCACAGTTTCGCGATGCACCGTCGTGGCGCATTCCACAGCACCTTTTCCCTGGCTCTTTCGCCAACCGGGAGAAATCCTGCGGCTCCGTCCAATGCCTTTCCCCCGACCGCCGAAGGCATTTTTTCAACGGGGAATGCGAACAGCTTTTCCACAGACAAACCCACAGAAGCGCCAGTTGCCGACCGGGCATTTCGCAAGGCGGACTCAAGGTGCCGGAACGCTTTTCGCGGATCGCCTGCCGGCAGCCAGATGGGCACATCCCGCAATGGCTCGTGCAATCTCTCCGAACACGCGCTACACACAGACTTATCCACAGCATGCGCACAGTGCATAATGGCGGAAGCGAGATCACGCGCCAAAGACGGGATATTTCCGTCGATTTCCCGGACTAAAGAGGCGAAAGCGCCGTTCCGGCAGCAGAGGAGATGAACGATGCAGTACCTGCTGGCACCTTCGTCCCCCCACTTATCCTGCACTCCGACCACGGCGGGAGCGCGATGAGCAGTTCGGCCCATCGCGGGCGGATCCTGCATTTCCTCGGCGACCCGGCGAAACTCGGCGACAAGGCCTGGGAGTATTTCGAGGACGGCCTGCTGTGGATCGAACACGGCCATGTGCGCGCGCTCGATCACGCAGCCTACCTGCTGCCGCAACTGCCCGCCGACCTGCCGCTGGAGGAGCATCCGCAGCGCCTGCTGCTGCCCGGCTTCGTCGACTGCCATGTGCATTACCCGCAACTCGGAGTGATCGCCTCCTACGGCACCCAACTGCTGGACTGGCTGGAAACCCACACCTTTCCCGCCGAGCAGCGCTTTGCCGATGCCGGCTACGCCGCCGCCCAGGCCGAGCTGTTCCTCGACGAACTGCTGCGCCACGGCACCACTACCGCGCTGGTGTTCGGCACGGTCCATGCGGTATCCGCCGAGGCATTCTTCCAGGCCGCGCAGAAGCGCCGCCTGCGGATGATCGCCGGCAAGGTGCTGATGGACCGCAACGCGCCGCCGGCGCTGTGCGATACCGCGGCCAGTGGCTACGCCGAGAGCCGCGCGCTGATCGAGCGCTGGCACGGCAACGGGCGCCTGCAATACGCGGTCACCCCGCGCTTCGCGCCGACCTCCTCGCCCGAGCAACTGGCCGCGGCGGCGCGCCTGCTGGACGAGTATCCCGGCGTCTACCTGCACACCCATCTTTCGGAGAACCTCAAGGAAGTCGCCTGGGTCGGCGAGCTGTTTCCCCAGGCGCAGGACTACCTGGACGTCTATCATCGCGCCGGCCTGGTCGGCGAACGCAGCGTGTTCGCCCATGGCATCCATCTCTCCGAACGCGAATGCCGCTGCCTGGCGCACAAGAACGCAGCGCTGGCGCACTGTCCCAGTTCCAACCTGTTCATCGGCTCCGGCCTGTTCGACCTTGGCCGCGCCCAGCAATACGGCATCCGCGCCGGCATCGGC
>NZ_SCND01000528.1:0-2996 GCF_005503585.1 Pseudomonas sp. 2VD | reverse complement strand
CGCCAGGGTCGACTTGGCCATTCCGCGCGGCCCCTCGATCAGTACCCCGCCGATCGCCGGATCGACCGCGGCCAGGCACAGCGCCAGCTTCAGTTCGTCGGCGGCGACCACGGCGGACAGGGGGTAATGCACGGTAGCGCTCATGGGGATTCCTGCGGCGGACGGACGGAAATACGGACCGCCAAGTCTATCAGGCCGGCGGCGCCGGTATCGAACCGTGAAACAGTCGTTGAACCGGCCGCCTCGCTTGCAGTAAGCTCGGGACTCGTTCACGGGAGAAACCCATGCCGCACACCCGCCATCCGCACCTGCACTCCAGCGCCTCGCGCCCTGGCCTGTCGTTGCGCGCGCGTGCGCCGCAGGCACCCCGTGCCGCGTATTTCTTCGGGTATTGGTTTAGCCACTCCGGCGCCTGATACCCCAACGGCGCCCACGGTATACGGGACGCCTACCCTGCACACGCAAACCCCCGGTCGGCTCCCCGACCGGGGGTTTTGTTTTTCCAGCCCGATTTTCCGGCCCACAAGGCCACAACCACAGACCAACGCACAGGACATCGATCATGACCGCATACCGCTACCGCACTGGCTACCCGCTCAACACCTGGCGATTTAGCGACGGCCGCCAGCCGCTCGCCAACCCACGACATTGCCGAACACCTCGATAGGGCACGACGCGCGCGGGATGCCCGCCGCCAGCCCAGGAAGCCAGACCATGAACTCATCCGTATCCGCACTGACCGCCCTTTCGCCGAACGCCCAGGCCGTCGCCCTGCCCAGCGCCACCGCCCGTACCGCCCTGGAACGCCTGCCCAGCCCGCTCGAACTCAAGGCTCGCCAGCCGTTGCCGCTGGAGCTGGCCAGCCAGGTCGCCGCCAGCCGCGACGCCATCCGCGCCATCCTCGACGGCGACGACCCACGCCTGCTGGTGGTAGTCGGTCCCTGTTCGATCCACGATCCCCGCTCCGCCCTCGAATACGCCGAACGCCTCGCCGCGCTGAGCGACGAACTCGACGGCCAGTTGCTCCTGGTGATGCGCGCCTACGTGGAAAAGCCACGCACCACGGTGGGCTGGAAGGGCCTCGCCTACGACCCGCACCTGGATGGCAGCGACGACATGGCCGCCGGCCTGGCGCTATCCCGGCAACTGATGCTGGACATGCTGCGCCTCGGCCTGCCGCTGGCCACCGAACTCCTGCAACCGCTGGCCGCCGGCTACTTCGACGACCTGCTGAGCTGGGCGGCGATCGGCGCGCGCACCAGCGAATCGCAGATCCACCGCGAGCTGGTCAGCGGCCTCGGCCTGCCGGTGGGCTTCAAGAACGGCACCGACGGCGGCGTCGGCATCGCCTGCGACGCGATCCGTTCGGCGGCCCACGGCCACCGCCATTTCGGCCTCGACCCGCACGGTCACCCGGCGCTGATCGAGACCCGCGGCAATCCGGACACCCATGTGGTGCTGCGCGGCGGCCGCCACGGTTCGAACTACGGTCCCGAGCAGGTGCAGGCCGTACGCCAGGCCCTGGAAAGCCAGGGCATCGCCACGCGGATGATGGTCGATTGCAGTCACGCCAACAGCGGCAAGAACCCGCTGAACCAGCCCGGCGTCCTCGCCAGCGTGCTGGACCAGCGCCTGGTCGGCGCCAGCGACCTGGTCGGGGTAATGCTGGAAAGCCACCTGTTCGACGGTTGCCAGGCGCTCGGCGGCGAACTGCGCTACGGCGTCTCGATCACCGACGGCTGCCTCGGCTGGGAAGGCACCGAGCGGATTCTCCGCGACGCCGCCCGGCGGCTCGCCGAGGGGCGCTGAAAGCGGCGCGAGCGGCCATGCCGCTCCGCTATTCCTCTTCGACGTCCAGCAGCAGGTTCTCCAGGGCCTCGCGATAGGCCCCCGGCTCCTGCCAGAGCCCGCGCCGCTGCGCCTCCACCAGGCGCTCGGCCATGTCGCGCAAGGCTTGCGGATTGTGCTGGCGGATGAACTCGCGGGTCTCCGCGTCGAGCAGGTAGGCGTCGGCCAGCAGCGCGTACTGGTGGTCGTCGATCAGCTCGCTGGTGGCATCGAAGGCGCACAGGTAGTCCACCGTCGCCGCCAGTTCGAAGGCACCCTTGTAGCCGTGGCGCTTCATCCCGGCGATCCACTTCGGATTCACCGCCCGCGCCCGCACCACCCGGTTGAGTTCTTCCTTGAGCGTGCGGATGCGCGGGTTGTCCGGCTGGCTGTGGTCGCCGTGGTAACTGGCCACCGGCGCGCCGCGCAGGGTTTCCACCGCCGCCAGCATGCCGCCCTGGAACTGGTAGTAGTCGTTGGAATCGAGCAGGTCGTGCTCGCGGTTGTCCTGGTTGTGCAGCACCGCCTGCAGGCGTTCCAGGCGCTGGGCGAAGCGTTCCCGCGCCGGCGTGCCGTCGTCGGCGGCACCGTAGGCGTAGCCGCCCCAGTTCAGGTAGACCTCGGCAAGGTCGGCGCGGGTCTCCCACAGCCGCTCTTCGATTGCGCCCTGCACGCCGGCGCCGTAGGCACCCGGCTTGGCGCCGAAGATCCGCCAGCCGGCCTGCCGGCGCGCCTCCGCCGGCGCCGTACCCTGCGCCTCGAGGCGCTGGCGTTCCAGGCGTACGCGAGCGGCCAGCGGGTTCAACTCCTCCGCCTCGTCCAGCTCGGCGACCGCCTGCACCGCCGCATCGAACAGGCGGATCAGGTTGGCGAAGGCGTCGCGGAAGAACCCGGAGACCCGCAGCGTCACGTCGACCCGCGGGCGGTCCAGCAGGGAGACCGGGAGGATCTCGAAATCGGCGACGCGCTGGCTACCGGCCTGCCAGACCGGTCGCACGCCGAGCAGGGCCAGGGCCTGGGCGATGTCGTCGCCGCCGGTGCGCATGGTCGCCGTGCCCCACACCGAGAGGCCGAGCTGGCGCAGGTGATCGCCATGTTCCTGCAGGTGACGCTCGAGCAGCAGGTTGGCCGACTGGAAGCCGATGCGCCAGGCGGTCGGGGTCGGCAGG
>NZ_SCND01000527.1:0-2996 GCF_005503585.1 Pseudomonas sp. 2VD | reverse complement strand
GTACTGGCCTGGCGTTCGCTGCCGGCCACCAGGGCGTAGGGCAAGGCCTCGCCCTCGGCATCGAAGACCCGCAGGTCGCGCAGGTCGGCATGGGCAGCCGACAACTGCACGCTCATCGGGATGCTCAGGCGATACCAGGGTCCTTCGCCCTGCAGCGACAGCGCCACCTGACGGCTGAAACCTTCGGCAGACTCCTTCGCCGACAGCGGCAGGGACAGGCAGGCGCCCAGCAGGAGCAGGCCGGCGGTTCTGAACGAAAAGGAGCGCGTCATGGCTGCTCGGCCTCCGATGCGACCTCGGCACGACGCGGAGGCAAGGGTGAGAAGTAGCCGACGACCAGCAACAGGACGCCGACCCCGATGAAGGAGATGATTCGCTCCAGGCTGCCGCTGTTACCCAGCTCGACGAAGAACAGCTTGACCACCACGACGCCGACCAGCGCCGCGCCGACCATCCACAGGTCGCGCCGGCCGAGACGGGTACCGGCGATGGTCAGGCCCAGCGCGCAGAGCGTCCAGACCAGCGACAGCCCCGCCTGCACCAGCATCGACGCGGCCAGCGCCTCGGCCTGGAACGGCACGCCGGCCAGGTGGTGCGCGGCGCGGCACACCGCCAGGGTCAGCAGGGCGAACAGCGAGGCGCCGGCCAACGCCTGGCGCCCCAGGCGCGCGCTGGCATTGCCATCGACGAGCGAGGCCAGGCTGGCGTCGCTCCAGCGGTAGAGGGCGAACAGCACGATCAGCAGCCCCAGTTCCAGCGGGTTGGCCAGCGGCAGGTAAGGCAGCGGCTCGGCGGCGCCGTCGCTGAGCAGGTTGGCGCTCCAGAACCAGCCGAGCAGCAACAGCGCCACCGGCGCAGCGGCGAGCAGCCGATACTCCCGCGGGAAGTCGCGCAGCGGCCAGGGCAGGCTCCGCCCGCCAGCCACCAGCAGCAGGTAGGCGCTCGGGACCAGCGCCCAGCCCAGCCAACGCCAGGCGTTGTACTGTTCGGCGAGCAGGGCGAACAGGTAGCGCAGCTCCAGCGCCAGCACCCCGAGCAACAGCCAGCAACCGAGCACATGGGCAACGCTCAGGGCCTTCGCCGGCAGCAACGGGGCAAGGCGTCGCAGCGACAGCAGGTGCGTGGCGAACAGCAGCGGCCAGGCCAGCCAGCCGAATTCGCCGAACGGCTGGTAATCGAAACGCCAGGCACTGGCCAGGGCCAACAGCGCCACCGGGACCAGCGCCAGGCACAGCAGGGCCAGTTCGCGCCAGCGCTCGCGCAGCGCCAGCAGCATCCACGACGCCACTGTCGCCGCGGCCACCAGCAGCAACGCATGCTCGCGCAGGCCATAAGGCACGAAGCGGACGGTTTCGCACAGCGCGGTCAGCGCCCACCAGCCGGCTCCCCAGAGCAGCAGCAGGTGCGACAGCTCGGCCAGGCCGAGGGTACCGATACCCAGCGCCCGCTCGCGCTCGCCGGCGCGGCGCAGCCGCCAGGCGCCGACCAGCGCCGCCAGGGCCAGCACTGCCGGCGTCCAGAACCCGGAATGGGCCAGGGGCCGCAGGCCTTCGCCGCTCAGCGAGCCGAACAGCGACGGCCCGGCGAGGAGGAACGCCAGGCCGCCCACTACCTGCAAGGCGAGGCCGAAGTAGAAGCTCAGGCGCTGGCGCAGCACCAGGCTCAGCCAGATGATCAGCAGCCCGCTACCGGCCCATACCGCGCTGGCGCTGCGCCAAGGCAGGACGAACAGCACTGCCAGGTTGACGAACGCCAGACCGGCCAGCAGCACCAGGCTCAAGCCCATGAGCAGCCGACTGTCGTCCTTCACCAGCGGGTCGCGCGCCGCCAGCAGCATGCCGCCGATCAGCGCCAGGCCGATCAGCGAGGCGGTCATCAAGCCACGCCAGCCCGAGTCGAATACCCCACCCTGGCCATCGCCGCCCTGCAAATGCAGGAGGAACAGCGCACCGCCCAGCAGTTGCACGGCGAAGGCGCAGAACAGGAAGGTACGCGAGCCCAGGCGCAAGCCGGCGAACAAGCTCGCCAGGCCGGCCACGGCCCAGGCGATGGCGGTGCCGTCGACGGCCAGGCAGAGCGGTGCGACCAGGTAGAGGAAGGCCAGGCCGGCGGCCGCCAGCAACGGCCGGCAGGCCGGCTCCCAGTCGGCCAGCGCTTTCGCCGGCGCGCGACGCAGCTGCCAGAAGCTGAACAGCGCCGCCGCACCGAGCATCAGCGCGCCCAGCGGCGAACCCTCCAGCAACGTCGTCTCACCCGGCCGCACGCCATTCAGGTAGGCCAACGCCGCACCGCCCTGCAACAGCAGGGCGAAGAGCCGCGCCAGGCGGCGTTGCTGGTGCAGGCCGAGCCAGTAGATGCCGGCGCCCTCGACGGCCCAGGCGGCCGAGGTCCAGCGCGCGTCCAGGCCGAGCGGAATGGCCAGGGTGCCGAAGACCACCCCCAGCGCCAGGCAGATTTCCACCAGCAGGCTGGTGCGTCCGGCCGAAGCATGGCCGCGCAGCACCCGCGCCAGAACCATGTAGAAGAGCCCCAGGGCCAGGGCGCTGAAGGCCATGCCGAAGTCGATGTGGCCGATCACCGCGCATTGCAGGCCGAACCCCACCAGTGGCGGGCCGAACAGCACGGTGGCGTCGATGTAGTCGGCCTGTCGCGCCGACCAACGCAGCAGTTCGCCGCGCTCGGCAGGCGCCTGCGCGGCCTCCAGCAGCTTGCGGCGGGCGAAGAGCAGGCCGATCCCGACGTACATCAGGAAGAACAGGGCCAGGAACGGCTCGGTGCTGGCGAACAGCTCCGGTGTATAGGAGCGCAGTCCCCAGGCGAAACCGATGCCGAAGGTGCCGACGAAGCCGACCAGGTTGAGCGGCCGCCAGGCGCGGAACCAGGCGATGGCGAAGATGCCGGCGTTGAGCAGGGCGAAGTAGCTGAACAGCGCTACATGGTTGCCGCTGCCGGTGGAGGTCAGGATCGGCCCGGCGAAGCCGCCGAGCTCCGCCACC
>NZ_SCND01000526.1:0-3015 GCF_005503585.1 Pseudomonas sp. 2VD | reverse complement strand
GGTGAAGGTGGTCTCGCCGATGGCGTAGAGGCCTGGCACGTCGGTATGCCCGTGCTGGTCGACGAGCACGCCGCCGCAGGTATAGTGCGCGGCTGGCACTACCGGGATCGGTTGCTGGGTAATGTCGATGCCGAAGTCCAGGCAGCGCTCGTAGACGGTGGGGAAGTGCGCCTTGATGAACTCGGCCGGCTTGTGGCTGATGTCCAGGTAGACGCAGTCGATCCCCAGGCGCTTCATTTCATGGTCGATGGCGCGGGCCACGATGTCCCGGGGCGCCAGTTCGCCACGCGGATCGAAGCGCGGCATGAAACGCTCGCCATTGGGCAGGCGGAGCAGGGCGCCTTCGCCGCGCAATGCCTCGGTGATGAGGAAACTCTTGGCCTGCGGGTGGTACAGGCAGGTCGGATGGAACTGGTTGAATTCCAGGTTGCCGACCCGGCAGCCGGCGCGCCAGGCCATGGCGATACCGTCGCCGGAGTTGCCGTCGGGATTGCTGGTATAAAGGTAGACCTTGCTCGCGCCGCCGGAGGCCAGCACGCTGAAGCGGGCACGGAAGGTATCGACTTCGCCGCTTTCCCGATTCAGCACGTAGGCGCCCAGGCAGCGCTTGCTCGGCAGGCCTAGCTTGCGCTCGGTGATCAGGTCGACCGCCACTCGCTGCGACAGCAACTCGATGTTCGGTCGCCGCCGGGCCTGGGCCAGCAAGGTATTGAAGATCGCGGCGCCGGTGGCGTCGGCGGCATGGATGATGCGCCGGTGGCTGTGCCCGCCTTCGCGGGTCAGGTGGTATTCGAAGCTGCCTTCCTCGTGGTTGTGCTGCTCGTCGCGGGTGAAGGGCACCCCCTGTTCGATCAGCCACTGGATCGCTTCGCGGCTATGCTCCACGGTGAAGCGCACCGCGTCCTCGCGGCACAGGCCGCCACCGGCGACCAGGGTGTCCTCGACGTGGGATTCCACGGTGTCGGTATCGTCCAGCACGGCGGCCACGCCGCCCTGGGCCCAGTAAGTCGAGCCCTGCGACAGTTCGCCCTTGCTGAGGACGGCGATGCGCAGGTGTTCCGGAAGGGTCAGGGCCAGACTCAGGCCGGCGGCGCCGCTGCCGATGACCAGTACATCGTGTTGATAATGTTGGCTCATGCCCGCATTTCCCCGTGGTGGAGCCCTAGTATATAGAAGGGCCTGGCGGCACAATAGCGCACCCCCGCTGCCGGTCCGGCGGATGAGCTGCGGGCCTGTCATCGGCAGGCGTCATCAGAGCGGGGCGATGTAGTGCTGGAACTTTCTTAGACGCATCGGTTCCAAAGCAGGATGCCTGAAGACCTCGTCCGGTTGGCCTACCCAGCGGCACAGAGGCCGGGCCCTGAGCCCGATGCAATCCATTTTCGCGGGGCCCGGACACGATGTCCGGGGCCGCACGTCACGAGCGAGGAAAAAACTCGTGACGCATGCTTGGAGGGGAGAACTTTTGCAAGAAGCCCGAGTCTATCTTGGCAAGACGATTCGCTGGGACGCTCGAAGCTCCTCCAGGTTCGAAGAGGAGCTTTCATGCTAACCCAGGAACAGGATCAGCAACTGGTTGAACGGGTACAGCGCGGAGACAAGCGGGCTTTCGATCTGCTGGTACTGAAATACCAGCACAAGATACTGGGATTGATCGTGCGGTTCGTGCACGACGCCCAGGAAGCCCAGGACGTAGCGCAGGAAGCCTTCATCAAGGCATACCGCGCGCTCGGCAATTTCCGCGGCGATAGTGCTTTTTATACCTGGCTGTATCGGATCGCCATCAACACCGCGAAGAACCACCTGGTCGCTCGCGGGCGTCGGCCGCCGGACAGCGATGTGACCGCAGAGGATGCGGAGTTCTTCGAGGGCGACCACGCCCTGAAGGACATCGAATCGCCGGAACGGGCGATGTTGCGGGATGAGATCGAGGCCACCGTGCACCAGACCATCCAGCAGTTGCCCGAGGATTTGCGCACGGCCCTGACCCTGCGCGAGTTCGAAGGTTTGAGTTACGAAGATATCGCCACCGTGATGCAGTGTCCGGTGGGGACGGTGCGGTCGCGGATCTTCCGCGCTCGTGAAGCAATCGACAAAGCTCTGCAGCCTTTGTTGCGAGAAGCCTGACACAGCGGCAAATGCCAAGAGAGGTATCGCTATGAGTCGTGAAGCCCTGCAGGAAACTCTGTCCGCTGTGATGGATAACGAAGCGGATGAACTCGAGTTGCGGCGGGTGCTCGCAGCTTGCGGCGAGGATGCCGAGCTGCGTTCCACCTGGTCGCGCTACCAGTTGGCGCGGTCCGTCATGCACCGCGAGCCTACCCTGCCGAAGCTGGATATCGCTGCGGCGGTCTCGGCTGCCCTGGCCGACGAGGCCGCTCCGCCGAAAGCGGAGAAGGGGCCGTGGCGGATGGTCGGTCGCCTGGCGGTCGCTGCCTCGGTGACCCTGGCGGTGCTGGCCGGCGTGCGTCTGTACAACCAGAACGACGCCCTGCCGCAGATGGCGCAACAGGGGACCACCCCGCAGATCGCCCTGCCGCAGGTGAAAGGCCCGGCCGTGCTGGCCGGCTACAGCGAAGAGCAGGGGGCGCCGCAGGTGATCACCAACTCCTCGTCCAGCGATACCCGCTGGCATGAGCAGCGTCTGCCGATCTACCTGCGTCAGCACGTGCAACAATCCGCCGTCAGTGGTACAGAGAGCGCGCTGCCCTACGCTCGGGCAGCCAGCCTGGAAAACCGCTGAGGAGAGACATGCGCACCACCTCCCTGTTGCTTTTGCTTGGCAGCCTGATGGCGGTTCCCGCCACTCAGGCTGCCGACGCTTCCGACTGGCTGAATCGTCTCGCCGAGGCCGATCGCCAGAACAGTTTCCAAGGCACCTTCGTCTACGAGCGCAATGGCAGCTTCTCCACCCATGAGATCTGGCATCGCGTGGAGAGCGATGGCGCGGTTCGCGAGCGCCTGCTCCAGCTCGACGGCGCGCGCCAGGAAGTGGTCCGGGTCGATGGGCGCACC
>NZ_SCND01000525.1:0-3016 GCF_005503585.1 Pseudomonas sp. 2VD | reverse complement strand
CCCGCACGGTGTGCCGGTCGAAGGTCAGCGGCGCCTGCAGGTAGGCCTGGCTGCCGAACAGGATCAGGCCGACGCGGTCGCCACGACGGTCTTCGATGAAGTCGCCGAAGAGTTTCTTGATCAGTTCCAGGCGGCTGATCTCGTCGTCCTGCCAGCGCATGTCGCGGTAGTCCATGGAGCCGGAGACATCCACCGCGAGCAGCAGGTCACGGCCGCTGGCGGGTAGCGGCAGGGGTTCGCCGACCCACTGCGGGCGGGCCGCGGCGAGCAGCAGGAGGAACCAGAGCAGGGCGAAGCGCACCTGCTGCCGCCAGGCCGGCAGGCGTGCGCGTGCACGGCGTCCGGCGAGGCTTTCGAGTTCGTCGAGGAAGCTCACCTTGAGCGCCGCCTCGCCGCTGTCGGCGGCCGGCAGCACCAGGCGCAGCAGCCAGGGCAACGGGGCGAGGGCGAAGACCCAGGGCCAGGCGAACTCAAACATGCTTGCGAATCCAGGTGGCGACGGCGGCGTCGAGGCCGTCCACGGCCTTGTCGTCGAGGGTGCAGTCGGCGCGGTAGCCGCCTTCCACCAAGATCATCCAGCGGGTCAGGCCGGCGGCCGGGCAACGGTTGTCGAGGAACGCCAGCCAGGCGCGGCCGCTGAGGGCGTGGCTGCCGCTATCTGGCCAGCGCGCCCTGCAGACCCGCTTGAGCAGGCCGTTGATGGCCTGCAGCCAGGGCCCGGCGGAAGCCCTGCCGTAGGGCTTGGCAAGCGCGGCCAGTTCGGCCAGGGCCGCTTCGCGCAGCGGATCCAGCGGCGCTTCGCCGCGGGTGGCGATGGTGCGCCGCGGCAGGTGCCGGCGCAGTCGCCAGAGCCCCCAACCGAGCAACGGCAGCAGGGCGGCCAGCAACCACCAGCCGGGCGCCGGCGGCCACCAGCCGATGGGCGGGGGGGCGATCAGCGGTTCCAGCCGGTCGAGCGGATTCATGCGCGATACCCCGGCTGGTGTTGTTCCAGCAGGTCCCGCAACTGCTCCACCAGGTCTTCCTGGGTCGACAGCGGCAGCAGCGGCACGCCCAGTCGCTGGGCCAGCCGCTGCCAGCGCGCGCGGCGCGCCTCGGCCAGCTCGCGATAGGCCTGGCGCAGCTCGTCGGCGTGGGTGTCCAGCTCGAGGTCGGCGGCGCCTTCGCGGAAGCGCAGCAGTCCGGCGGCGGGGAGGGCATGGTCGAGCGGGTCGGACAGCGGCAGCAGCACCAGGTCGGTATGGCGTGCGATCAGGCTGAGTTGCTGCTCGGCGACGTCATTGAGGGTGCGCTCGTCGCACAGCACCAGGATCAGGCTGCCCGGGCGCAGCACTTCGCGGGCGCGGCGCAGGGCCAGGCCGAACAGTTCGCCAGGTCGCTCGGCCGGCGTCTCGCGCAGCTCGCGATTGGCCCGCAATAGCTGGTTGAACAGTTGCAGCAGGCTGTGCTTGCTGCGTCGCGGCTTGATTTCGTGGCAGTCGCGGTCGCTGAATACCAGGCCGCCGATACGGTCGTTGTGGGCCAGCGCCGACCAGCCGATGAAGGCCGCCGCGCGTGCCGCCAGCACCGCCTTGAAGCACAGGCCGGAGCCGAAGAACAGGCGCTGGCTCTGTTCGACCAGGACGAACACCGGTCGCTCGCGTTCCTCGTGGAACAGCTTGGTGTGCGGCTCGCGGGTGCGCGCGGTGACGCGCCAGTCGATGGTCCGTACGTCGTCGCCGGGCTGGTAGATGCGCACCTGGTCGAAGTCCACGCCGCGTCCGCGCAGGCGCGAGTGATGCAGGCCGACCAGCGGGCTGCGGCGGTTCTGCGAGGAGAACAGGCGCGCTTCGTGGAGCCGGTGGCGCATTTCCAGAAGCTCGTCGAGGCCCAGTTCGACGCCCGGGGCGGCGCTCAGCATGGCGGCGGCCTCAGGCCACGGCGACCACGTCGAGGATGCGCTGCACGACCCGGTCCTGGTCGATGCCGGCGGCTTCCGCCTCGAAGGTCAGGATCAGGCGATGGCGCAGCACGTCGAACAGCACCGCCTGGATGTCCTCGGGGCTGACGAAGTCGCGTCCGCCCAGCCAGGCGTGGGCGCGCGCGCAGCGGTCGAGGGCGATGGAGCCGCGCGGGCTGGCGCCGTAGGAGATCCATTCGGCGAGTTCCGCGTCGTGCTTGGCCGGGGTGCGGGTGGCCATGATCAGTTGCACCAGGTATTCCTCCACCGCGTCGGCCATGTACAGGCCGAGGATTTCCTGGCGCGCGGCGAAGATGGTTTCCTGGGTCACCCGGCGCTCCGGCCGGGCCTCGCCGTTCAGTGCCTCGCCACGCGCCTGCTGGAGGATGCGGCGTTCCACCGAGGCCTCCGGGTAGCCGATCTTGACGTGCATGAGGAAGCGGTCGAGCTGGGCTTCCGGCAACGGGTAGGTACCTTCCTGCTCGATCGGGTTCTGTGTCGCCATCACCAGGAACAGCTGTGGCAGGTCGTAGGTGCTGCGGCCGACCGAAACCTGGCGCTCGGCCATGGCTTCGAGCAGCGCCGACTGCACCTTGGCCGGGGCGCGGTTGATCTCGTCGGCCAGCACCAGGTGATGGAAGATCGGGCCTTGCTGGAACACGAAGGTGCCGGTCTCCGGACGGTAGATCTCGGTGCCGGTGATGTCGGCGGGGAGCAGGTCGGGAGTGAACTGGATACGGTGGAACTCGGCTTCGAGGCCTTCGGCGAGGTCCTTGATGGCCTTGGTCTTGGCCAGTCCCGGCGCGCCTTCCACCAGCAGGTGGCCGTCGGCTAGCAGCGCGATCAGCAGGCGGTCGACGAGTTTTTCCTGGCCGAGGATCTGGCTCGACAGGTAGCCCTTCAGTCCCTGCAGGGCGCTCTTGTGCTGCGTGCTTTCTGGCTCGTTGCTCATTGTCTGGACTACCGGTTCCAAGGCCTGCTGGGGTGTCGCTCGGTGGCGCACGGCGAGGCCGGCGCGGGCGGGCGGGGAGAAGGCTCCGCTCTGCGGCGGATGACGGCCCCCCGATCCCGCACATG
>NZ_SCND01000524.1:0-3062 GCF_005503585.1 Pseudomonas sp. 2VD | reverse complement strand
GGCCAGGGCACCGCCCTCGGCGGCGATCTTCGGCCAGCCGGCACGGATCAACACCGCCGCCGCCAGGTTCTCCTTCAGCGGCGCGGCGCCCTGCTGCAGACGATAGCCGCGCTGGTGCAGGCTATGCCCGGAGAGGTCCAGGGAAAGGGTCGCCTGGCCGCGGTCGAGGTGCAGGTGGACGCGCACGTCCGGATTGACCTTGTCCACCGACGGACGTCGGCCGGAGCGCTCGCGCAGGTTGTCGACGATCGCATCCTTGACCTTCAGCGCCCCGAAATGGGTGTTGTCAATGCCCGAGCCCTTGCCGCTGAACTCCACCGCCAGCGTGCCGCCGGCGTCCAGGTGGTCTTCCCAGTTCACCGCGTGGACCGCCATGTACATGGACTCGGCGTTCTCCACCGGGAATCGCGCCAACACCAGCAAGACCCGGTTGGCCAGGCGCGACCACAGGCAGAGGCGATAGGCCACCTCCAGGCTGCCCTGCCCGCGCACCGCCGACACCTGGGCGCGCGCCTCGTCCAGGCCGAGCCCCTGCGCCTCTTCGAGGAGCAGGCTTTCCAGGCCTTTCGGGCAGGTCAGAAACAATTCGTAAACATCAGCCATATCGCCTTCCCGGGCCGTAGCCCTTGTCAGTGGAAGCACCCTCATGGGCACTTCTTTGGCACCAGGTGCCGTGGTTCGATTGCCGGAACGCTCCCGGCGTTGCTCGCTGCGACCCCGAGTCGCAGTCTGGGCGACCCTTCGTCGGAATGCGAGGAAATCTCAATTGGTGGGGGTGCAAATCGTTATAAGGCGCAACCCCGCGACCCTGCGGCGTTAGCGCCGGAAACCAGGCGTCATGAGCCTGCAACATATGGCCCTATCGACGAAAGCGTTAAGTCTTTATGACAAATCGGTCATTCACACGCCTGAACGCTTTGGTTAGAACTCCAGTTAATCCGCCACCGCAACGGTGTCGGGCGAGGGTCGTCACGCCGGCAACGACCCCTTTCGGCGAAAGCTTCGCCAGGCCTCCCCTGGGGGCCAACGGGACATAACAGTCAACAAGTGAGGGCAACACCCTATGAGAAGACTTAAGCGTGATCCGTTGGAAAGAGCCTTCTTGCGTGGTTATCAGAACGGCATAACCGGTAAATCTCGTGATCTTTGTCCGTTCACCCATCCTACGACGCGGCAGTCCTGGCTCAACGGCTGGCGCGAGGGCCGTGGCGACAACTGGGACGGCCTCACTGGCACGGCCGGCTTACAACGTCTCAATCAACTCCAGCACGTGTAAGCGACAACACGGATAGCACCGATTTCCCCAAGGCACGCCCCATCCGGGCGGCGGGCGCAAGCCCAAGGGCTCCGCAAGGAGCCCTTTTCAATTCCGCCGCGGCAATGCGGCGATGGCGTCCACCGCTTCGCGGATCAACGCCGGTCCCTTGTAGATGAAACCCGAATAGATCTGCACCAGGCTCGCCCCGGCGGCGATCTTCTCCGCCGCGTGCGCGCCCTCGGTGATACCGCCGGCGGCGATGATCGGCAGCCGTCCGCCCAGTTCGCCGGCCAGCACCTTCACCGTGTGCGTGCTCTTCTCCCGCACCGGCGCGCCGGACAGGCCACCCGCCTCGTCGCCATGCGGCAGGCCTTCCACGCCTTCGCGGCCGAGAGTGGTATTGGTCGCGATCACCGCGTCCATCCCCGCCTCGACCAGCGCCGCGGCGACCAGCGCGGTCTCTTCGTCGGTCATGTCCGGGGCGATCTTGATCGCCAGCGGTACCCGCCGGCCATGCCGCAGCGCCAGCGCTTCCTGGCGCTGGCGCAGTGCCTCCAGCAGTTGCTTGAGCGAATCGCCGAACTGCAGGCTGCGCAGGCCGGGCGTGTTCGGCGAGCTGACGTTGACGGTGACGTAGCTGGCGTCGGCGTAGACCTTGTCCAGGCAGATCAGGTAGTCGTCGACCGCGCGCTCCACCGGGGTATCGAAGTTCTTGCCGATGTTGATCCCCAGTACGCCGCGATACTTCGCCGCGCGCACCCGTGCCAGCAGGTGGTCGACGCCGTGGTTGTTGAAGCCCATGCGATTGATGATCGCGTTGGCTTGCGGCAGGCGGAACAGGCGCGGCTTGGGATTGCCCGGCTGCGGTCGCGGAGTGACGGTGCCGATCTCGATGAAGCCGAAACCGAGCTGGCCGAACCCGTCGATGGCGTCGCCGTTCTTGTCCAGGCCCGCGGCCAGCCCCACCGGATTGGGAAATTCCAGGCCCAGCACAGAGACCGGCAGGCTGGCCGGCTTGGGCGTCAGCAGGCGGTTCAGGCCCAGGCGACCGCCGGCCCCGATCAGGTCGATGGACAGTTCGTGGGAGGTTTCCGGGGACAGTTTGAACAGCAGCTGGCGGGCCAGGGTGTACATGGTCGGGTATCGGTCGGCAGAATGAAGGGTGCCGATTATAGCCGTCGAGCACCCGCTCAGGCGAGGCGTTGCAGCGCCAGCAGGCGGCCATCCTCGCTGAAATCGAGGCGGAACGTGCCATGCACGCCATCGTGACCGATGAACGGACGCAGGTGATGGGCCGGCAGGTTCACCCGGCGACCGTCGCGGCTGCGCAGCAGGACCCGATTGGCCCTGCCGCCGTAGATGGCCTGCAGGCGTTCGCCGGACAGGGCGATATCCATGATGAGACTGGGCATGGAGCCCCCCGCTTGAATGAACCACGACAGCTTGCCACAAACCACGCGGTTGAATGTCACGCCCGAACCTGTGCTTCAATGGACGGACCGTCGCCGTCCCCTCCCGCCCCTTTCCGCGTCGGTCGCCGAGCCCGAGGAGCCCTCCGTCGATCATGAGTTCCAACTCGCGTAGCAACAGCACCTTCACCGGTCGCCTTTCCGCACTCGCCAACCGCCTGCGCCTGGGTGCCGCGCGAAGCGATGGCCGGGAGCTGCGCGAACGGGCGGCCGCCCTCGAGCTGCCGTTCCAGCCATTGCGACGGCCGGAGCCGAGCGTCTGGTGGCAGGCCGGACCGCCCCTGCACACCCTGGTCGATCTGCCGCGCGGCGCGCTGTCCGGCCCGGTCCAGGAA
>NZ_SCND01000523.1:0-3095 GCF_005503585.1 Pseudomonas sp. 2VD | reverse complement strand
GAGCAGTGCCAGCGGCAGCAGGCAGGGCATGATGTAGGTCGGCAGCTTGCCCCGGCTCAGGCTGAAGAACGCCAGCGGCAACAGCAGCCATAGCGCCAGGAAGACCACCGGCGCCTGGCGCCGCTCGTGCCAGGCCTGGCGCAGAGCGCTCGGCAGCAGGCCGCTCCAGGGCAGGCAGGCGACCACCAGCAACGGCAGGTAGAACCACCACGGGCGAGAGTGCTGGGCGTCTTCGCCGGCGAAGCGGCGGATGTGTTCGTGCCAGAAGAAGAACCGCCAGTAGTCCGCTTCCCGCGCATGCACGGCGAGCGCCCAGGGCAGGCAGACGAGCAGCGCCGCCAGCACCGCCAGCGCGCCGTAGCCAAGCAGCTCGCGCCAGCGCCGCTGCCAGAGCATGTAGGGCAGGGCGACCAGCACCGGCAGCAGCCAGGCGAGGAAGCCCTTGGTCAGGAAGCCCATGCCGCAGGCGAGGCCGAGCAGGATCCAGCCGAGCAGGCGCGCGCGGCGGCTCCCCGCGTCGAGGGCGTACCACAGCGCCACCAGGCTCAGGTTGACCCAGAAGGTGAATTGCGGGTCGAGGTTGGCATAGCCGGACTGCCCGGCGATCAAGCCGAAGCTGGCGTAGAGCAGCGCGCACGCCAGGCTGGTGCGCGGGTCGCGCCACAGGCGGCGGGCCAGCAGGTAGGCGAGCAGGACGCTGAGGGCGGTGGCGACGACCGAGGCGATGCGCACGCCGAACAGGTTTTCGCCGAAGACCGCCTGGCCGAGGGCGATCATCCAGTAGCCGGCGACCGGCTTCTCGAAGTAGCGCAGGCCGAGGAAGTGCGGCGACACCCAGTCGCCGCCCAGCAGCATCGCCTGGCTGATCTGCGCGTAGCGGGTCTCGTCGGGAATCCACAGGCCATGGTTGCTCAATGGAACCAGGTAGAACAGGCCGAAGGCGATCAGCAGCAGCGAACAGGTCTGGCGGCGGCTCATGGCTGGCGCACTCCCAGCCAGCCCTCGCGGCCGGCCAGGCGGCCGCGCACCAGTTCGGCCAGCGGCAGGCTGCGCGGATCGTCCGGCAGCAGTTCGCCCAACGGGCGGAAGCGGATGCCACGCCGTTCGGCGCGCCGCAGCAGTTCGCGGAACGCCGGGGCGAGGAGCAGCCCCTCGACCTCGGCGTGGATGGTGTAGACGTTGTCGCGGCCAGCGGCGAAGCGTTCCAGGATGAAGTCGTTGTAGGCCTCGCGCGGCAGGCCGGGACCGACCACCTCGTCGAAGGTCGGCAGGTTCACCGGCACCTGCGGGATGCCGGGGCTGCCGTCGGCCAGGCGCGGGCGGAACGCGCCGCGTCCGCGGCAGTCGCTGTTGTAGCGGAAGCCGAAGGGCTGCTTGGCCTCGACCACCCGGCCATCGGCGCGCCAGCCGGCGGCGGCGGAACAACGCACCGGCTGGCCGAGGATGTCCGCCAGGCAATCGCTGCCGCGGCGGATCTGCTCGCCGAGCTGCTGCACGCTCCAGACGCCGGCGTGGGTCTGCCAGGCATGGTGGTCCCAGGCGTGCAGGCCGACCTCGTGGCCGGCGGCCTGGGTCCGCCGCATCAGCGGGCCGAGTTCGCGGCCGATCGGCTTGCCCGGCCAGGCGGTGCCGGCCAGCAGGATGTCCCAGCCATACAGGCTGGCGGCGCGCGAGCGGAGCATCTTCCAGAAGAACGCCGGGCGCGCCAGGCGCCAGAGGTGGCGGCCCATGTTGTCCGGGCCGACGCTGAAGAAGAAGGTCGCCTTCAGCCCGGCTTCGTCGAGCAGCTCGAGCAGCCGCGGCACCCCGTCGCGGGTGCCGCGGAAGGTGTCGACGTCGATGCGCAGGCCGGCCTGGATCACGCCTGTGCCTCGCGCTCGCGGAGCGCTTCGTGGAGGAAGAAGTCGAGGGTCTTGCCGATGGTCTCGCGCAGTTCGATGGTGGGCTGCCAGTCGAGCAGGCGCCGGGCGTTGTCGATGCTCGGCTTGCGGTGGGCCACGTCCTGGTAGCCGTCGCCGTAGAAGCTGCGGCTCTCCACCTCGCGGAAGCCGGCGAAGGGCGGGAACTGCGCGCGCAGCGGGTGGGCCTCGAACTGGCGCAGCAGTTCCTCGCCGAGCTGGCGGATGCTCGCCTCGTTGTCCGGGTTGCCGATGTTGACGATCTGCCCGTCGCAGCGGCCGTCGCGGTTGTCGATGATCCGCGCGAGGGCCTCGATGCCGTCGTCGACGTCGGTGAAGCAGCGCTTCTGCGCGCCGCCGTCGACCAGGCGGATCGGCGTGCCTTCGACCAGGTGCAGGATGAGCTGGGTGATCGCCCGCGAGCTGCCGATCCGCGCCGAATCCAGGCGGTCCAGGCGCGGGCCCATCCAGTTGAACGGACGGAACAGGGTGAAGCGCAGGCCCTGCTGGCCATAGGCCCAGATCACCCGGTCGAGCAACTGCTTGGACACCGAGTAGATCCAGCGCTGCTTGTTGATCGGCCCGACCACCAGGTTCGAGCGGTCTTCGTCGAAGTCCGGGTCCTGGCACATGCCGTAGACCTCGGAGGTGGAAGGGAACACCACGCGTTTGCCGTATTTCACGCAGTAGCGGACGATCCGCAGGTTTTCCTCGAAGTCCAGTTCGAACACCCGCAGCGGGTTGCGCGTGTACTCGATGGGCGTGGCGATGGCCACCAGCGGCAGGACCACGTCGCATTTCTTCACATGGTATTCGAGCCACTCCGAATGGATGCCGATGTCGCCTTCGACGAAGTGGAAATGCGGGTCGGCCTTGAGCCGTTCGATGGCGTCGGAGCCGATGTCCATGCCGTGGACCTCGTAGCGACCGTCGCGCAGCAGGCGTTCGGACAGGTGGTTGCCGATGAAGCCGTTGACCCCGAGGATCAGCACCCGCGTGCGGCGCTGCGGGCCGGACGCCGCGCCACGCAGGCGCGCGCCCTCGACCAGGCCCAGCTCGGTGGCCAGTTGCGTGCCCCGAGCCCACGGACCCCCTGAGCATCACGTATGTCGACTTCCGCTCCACAATAGAACCAAAAACACCACAATACCAACACTCACCAACGCACTCAACTATGACACATCTCACCGTAAATCA